>CAYJHS010000082.1:0-10292 GCA_964369815.1 uncultured Desulfovibrionaceae bacterium | reverse complement strand
TAAAAAGAAAGTTGCCGCTGCCATAAAACGTGTCAAAACCATTGCTAACGCCTTGCTGCGTGATGTACAGCGAAAGATGTTGCCTTCTGCTTTGGAAAAATGGCAGTCATTATTGGATATTTGTTTTAAAGCTATAAATCAAAAACGAGAAGATAAGAATAAAATCTATAGCTTACACGAACCCCAAACGGCATGTATCGCTAAGGGGAAGGCTCATAAAAAGTTTGAGTTTGGCTCAAAAGCAGTCATTGCCATGACTAAAGAAAGCTGCCTTATTGTTGGTGTGAAAAGTTACCCAGACAATAGACATGACAGTAAAACGCTTGAAGAAGTCATTGCACAAGTATCTGAAAATCAAGGTTATAGCCCTGAAATAGCTTTTTGTGATAGAGGCTTTCGTGGAGTGAAAAATGTTGGTGAAACGCTCATTTCTATCCCTCAGCCTTCAAACAAAAAAATGAGCAATTATGCAAAAAACAAGGCACGGAAGAACTTTAGACGGCGCAGTGCCATTGAGCCTGTCATAAGCCACCTAAAAAGCGATTTTCGTTTGGCCCGTAACTACCTGAAAGGCAGCATCGGCGATAGCTTGAACTTACTTCTTGCCGCCGTAGCCTTCAATTTAAAGAAATGGATGAAGACTACGGGGCAAGGTTATATTTTTGCACTTGGCTGGGTCTTTACTGTTTTGAACAGCTTTGCGTTAACTGGCGAAAGAAGAGCCTGTAGCTCTTAAAAATGTGTTTTTAATGTTCGACTAGAATATTCACGTACACTAGGGCTCAACAGTACTGTGATACTTTTAGAAAGAAATACTTAAATTTTCAATAAGCTGAGCCGTCTATGGCATCACACTATGGCGAGGCGGATTTTTATCATCTTTTGTACGCAGATTTGTAGCATAGTGAAATTTTTTAAATAATATTCAGTATATTTTATTTTTCTGGACTTGTAAGACCATATTTTTTCATTAATCGAGTGGCCTTACTCTGACTTATCGAAAGAGCATTTGCTACTTTGTAAGATGTTTTATAGCTCTTCACAGCATTTTGTATTATGCTGCGTGAAAATTTTTCCATTTCTTCATCGTATGAACTTTTTTCTGCGAATATTTGTGGAACTTGTTCTTTAGATATATGGGTAGGTAAGTCATATGAAGAAAGTAATGGTTTTGATGCCATGGCAATAAGACCCTCTACCATATTTTCCAGTTCACGAATGTTTCCAGGCCAAGCATATTCTTGTAAGGCATGTAAGGCATCTTTGGAAAAATAACACACCTTAGAGTATTTTGTGTTGAATCGTAAAAGGATGCCTTCAAGTATTTCTAAAAAATCATCGCGCCTTTCACGTAATGAAGGCATAACAACACGCAATACATTGATTCTATAATATAAATCTTCCCGAAAAAGTTTATTTTTTACCATACTTTCTAAATGTGCATTAGTAGCGCACACAAGGCGCACATTCAAAGCCACTTCTTGGGTACTGCCCAAACGCCGCATTGTTTTATTTTGTAAAACCCCCAATAGTTTACTTTGTAAGGGCAATGAAAGCTCTCCTATTTCATCTAAAAACAAAGTTCCACCATTGGCTAACTCAAAAAGCCCGGGCTTCCCCTTATGAGATGCTCCGGTAAAGGCACCTGGCTCATATCCAAAAAGTTCCATTTCAAGTAATTCTGCAGGAATTGCAGCACAGTTTATAAGAATAAGTTTTTTATCTGCTCGTGGCCCCAAATCATGTAGCACCCGTGTTAAAAAAGATTTCCCTGTACCGGACTCTCCAGTAATAAGCAAAGTAGCATCCACTTGCGCCAACCGTTCAATATTGCTAAATATTGAACGCATACTTGTGCTACGAGCCACGCATCGATGCTTTTCTAAAACACGTTCTACAAAGTGTGACGAATCTGTAGCAATGCCGCCTACAGGGCTGGTACCTTCTGTGAGCCTTACATTTTGTAACAGCGACAAATCACGTGATATGGTGATAACGTACTCTATTTCCCCTTGAGAATCTAAAAGAGGAATACCTACCACAAAATAATTTTTAGGATTGTTACGAATTTTTTGCAAAATATGCACAGTTGATTTTTCTTCGAATACTTTTTCTGCAACACCACAATCACATATATCAAGAGGGATTCTGGATATGTGCATTCCTACAAGTTGCCCTCCCCAATCTCTGTAACGTTCTTCCCATATACGATTTTCATAAATTATATAACCTTTAGCATCTATGACAGAGATTTCGTCATACGAATTTTTCAAAATAAATTCCATGACATGCAGGGGCAGTTGTTCAACTGTTTTCTCAAGGCTTAACATACTTTTATCCTTATTTATCTTTGTTACTCGCATGGTGCTGCTCAACACAAAAACATCATTTAATATGTATAGTTATCACAACAAGCACCTACACTCAAGTCATTTTTAACTTATAAGTCATTTACGACTTATATGCAAGAAAGATTTTAATACATAAGGATTGTGGGACAGTTAAGTCATTTTTGACTTGTTAATTTTATCACAAATAATAAATATTCAAAAAAAACAATGCATTATTCTGTGGCCTAGAAATTGCTAATCCTACTTAATTGCAAGATGTTTTGTTATAGACAAATTTGGAAGACGCTGCGTAAAAACTTTAAAAAGTCAAGCTATTAAAGGAAATTTATGAACCAAATAATTATGCTTTGGGGTGTCCCGCGCTCAATCTCTACAGCTTTTGAGAGGTATTTTATTGAACGTAAAGACCATGCCATTGGGCATGAAATCTTTACATACCCCTATTATTTTGGCGAAGGGCGAACAACAGGAATTGTATATGATACAATTGATGAAAGTTTACCTATGAGTTACGTGGATGCGAAAGCATGGTGCTATGAACAAGCAAAAAACCGTCCCCTGTTTAATAAAGACATGGCGTTTCAAGCGTTCGCAAACATTATGCAAGACGAAGACTTTATTAAAGATTGTACACACACCTTTCTTATTCGTAATCCTAAAAACACTATACGTTCGTATTATACCGTACAAAAAGAGCTTACCAATGAAGAAGTTGGCTTTGAATGCTCGTGGAAATTGTATGAGCGCATTTTAGAAGTGACGGGCAAAAAGCCCTTAGTTGTTCAAGCAGAGTGCTTGGAAAACAACCCCCAAGCCACCATGAAAGCCTACTGCGATTACTGCAACATCCCCTTTATAGAACAAGCCTTATATTGGGAAGCAGGTTTACCAAAGGAATGGGAACATTGGGGTGAATATTGGCATAAGGATGCTGCAAAAGTATGTGGCATACAAAAAAATGTTGAAAAGTTTGATTTTGAAATTGAGGATTTTCCAGAAACAAAAGCCTTGTATGACTATGCCCTACCATACTATCTAAAGTTACGAGATGTGGCACTGCACACTGAATAAGATACTGCAAAGCCACAAAATAATTGTTGTAGCTTTGCCAACACAATAAAAACATATGTAATGCAAAAGGAGTTTATATGGATCCGCAAAAAAATATAGGCAAACCCAACTATATAACAATTATCCCCACTGTAATTGTTGCTGCGCTCTCCTTCATACCCCTTATTCTTTTTGACAAAGAAAGTGCAGCTGTACTCTCAGCTTTCTTCAATTGGTTTAAGAATACTTTTGGCACCGTATATTTACTATTATCTGTTGCTTCCTTAGGTCTTTGTCTATGGCTTGCCTTTAGTAAGTTTGGCAAAATTCGTTTTGGTGCACCCGATGAAAAGCCTGAATTTTCTACAAAATCATGGATGGCCATGCTATTTTGCACCGGTGTTGCCGGCGGCGTTTTGTACTGGTCCATAGCAGAGCCCATCTATTATTCCACATGGCCACCGCTATATGCAGATCCTTTTTCCACAGATGCATTTCTCTGGGCAGGGACATATACATTCTTTCACTGGGGACCAGTTCCTTGGAGCTTTTTTATTATTTGCTCTATTCCCATTGGCTATAGTTTCTTTATTAGAAAAAACAGGTTTTTGCGTGTATCTAGCACATGTACACATGTATTTCCAGAAAAAATGCAAAAACCCACAGGGGTTGTTCTGGATGTACTTTTTGCTGTGGGGTTGCTGATTTGTAATATATCCATTGCAGCCTTTACCATTCCTATGGTGAGTGAGTCATTTTCAAAGCTGACAGGATTAACACATTCATACACCATGGAACTGACCATGATGACCATCACGGCTGTTATCTTTTGTACATCCTCCTTCCTTGGACTAGAAAAAGGCATTGCCCGCCTTTCTAGCTTTAATGTGTGGATAGGTATTATCATGGTAGTCTATGTCTTTTGCGTAGGGCCATCCACCTTCCTTTTGGATAACTTTGTCAATGGTGTTGGCAATATGTTCCAAAATCTTATCCGTCTTATGACTTGGACAGATCCACACACCAAAGGTACCTTCCCCCAAGATTGGACTATGTTTTACTGGGCTTATTGGATTGCCTATGCGCCGCTCACCGGGCTTTTCATAGCGCGTATTTCTCGTGGCAGAACCATACGCCAGATTATTTTACAAGGCATATGCTTTGGTATGCTGGGCGCGTGGTGCATTCATGCCTCTTTTGGCGGTTACACGCTGTATCTGCAAGTCAATGATATTGCAAACCTTTCAGACATTATGCAAAAAAGCGGCATTTCCTACGCCATCGTCAGTGTTTTAGAAACATTGCCATTCAAAGAATTCGTCATGCTGGGCTTTTGCGTGTTTTCCATTGTTTTTTTTGCTACAAGTTTGGACTCCTCAGCGCTAGCCATCGCCATATCTTGCACTGACAACACCAAGGACGAAATGGTCACTCCTAGCCGCGTGCATACACTCATGTGGGCAATAGTTTTAGCCATTATTCCTGCAGGACTCTTAAAAGTAGGAGGAATTGACGCCCTAAAGGCTACGGTAAATGTTTCTGCCATACCCATTACCATTTTATGCATCCTCATGCTCATAGGTTTATTCAAATACATGAAGCAAGATTATACATCTGGTCACCTTGAACAATATTTTAACAAGTAACCTTTAACCATAAAAGGATTTTCCATGATCTATTGGCTCTTTTTACTCGCCGGCATTATAACTGAAATAACCGGCACAACCCTTATGCGAGCGCTCGTTTTTGGCAATCCCATTTACGCACAGCTTGCCGCCACCGTTGGGATTTCGCTTTCCTACTATTTTGTAGCTAAAGCAGTTGTCAAAATCCCTGTGGCCATTTCCTATGCCGTATGGTCTGGCGTAGGCCTTGGCGGCATTGCGCTCTCCTCATTCTTATTCTTTGATGAGGCTATGCCAGTTATTAAAATTATTGGGCGTGGCTTTGTTGCAGCGGGGATGGTTGTACTCAATATGGAAAGTGAACCAGAAACACCTGCTGCTGATGAAGCATCTGCATAAAGGGGATTGTTATGACATTTTTTGAAACTTTTTGGCTCCCATTCACATGGCTTATTGGCGCCGTAATTTTGGATCTTATTGCCAACTGGGCACTGGTGAAGTCGCAGGGCTTTACAGTTATTAAATGGTCTATTTGCTCCATTGCCTTTGTGTCAGCCGCTTTTGGTTGTATGGCACAAGCAGTATTGGTTATGCCCCTAAGCATTGCTTACGCTCTTTGGTCTGTAATGGGGATTTTCGGCACTATTTTTATTGGTAAATTCTTTTTTAAGCAGTACCTGTCTAAGCAAAAATACTGTGCCATTGCGCTACTTGCCATTGGTATAGTGCTCATGAATATGGCTTAAAAAACGTATAACACAATAACCTTTAAACTTTATGTACATTGTACACTTTTAGGAGAAATTATGCGTCAGATTACCGTTTTATGGGCTGTTCCTCGTTCCATTTCCACAGCATTTGAACGTTATTTTATCGAAAGAAAAGACTGCACCATTATGCACGACGAATTTTCATTCCCATACTACTATGCAGAGCAAAATGCAGTTTCTGAAATATATGAAGGAAAAGAGCTTAAAGACGACCGTCCCATGACCTATGAAGGTGTAAAAGAATGGATTTATCGTGAAGCAGAAAAACGCCCTGTTTTTGTCAAAGATATGAGCTATGCACCCTTTAATCATATCATGCAAGATGAAAAATTTCTTAAGGACATTGTGAGTACTTTTTTGATTCGCGACCCTAAAACTACAATTCGTTCTTTCTATACCTTACAAAAAGAACTTAACAATAAAGAAATTGGCTTTGAGTGTTCATGGAAGCTCTATGAACGTGTGAAAGAAGTTACCGGTAAAGCTCCCCTTATTGTTCAAGCAGAAAACCTTGAAGATAATCCTGAATGTACCATGCAAGCCTATTGTGTAGCCATTGGCGTGGCCTTTATTAAAGAAGCGCTCTACTGGCAAGCTGACGCTCCTAAAGAGTGGGAAGACTGGGCAGAGTGGCACGGCGACGCCATGCGTATTTGTGGCATTCAAAAAAGCGTGGAAAAATTTGACTATGAAATTGAAGACATTGCCGAACTTAAAGCATGGTACGAATATTCCTTGCCTTACTACGAAAAATTAAAAGCCGAAGCATTGCACATTAAATAAAAAAATTGCGTAACTCCCCTATACCCTCCTGTGTAATTTATTATGCAGGGGGGTACTATTTTAAGCAAAACAATGTGAAATGAACATAGATGCCTGCGCACTTATTGTTGAACACATTGCAAGTATAAATCCCGCTGTTTTTCCATGCTTCAGCCATAAGCGTCAGTGGCAAATATTACCTACATTGCACAATAAGACCAAGAATTCGCTTTGAAAATATATACCTTCATTACCTAAATTTTGTATTTAATATTTTTAGAATCTAAACCTCAGTTAAGCCATAAAAAAGACAGCCTTTCGCACTCCATATGAAAAAGCGAAAAGCTGTCTTTATTTTTACAAATGTACTTGCAGTTCTTTAGAATTCATACCTAAAGTTGGCAAATATCATATGGCTGGTTTCGTGTTCGCTTGCTTGTACATTATAGTTTACGCCCACGCTTACGCCATTTTCTTTATGCGCAAGGTCAAAGCCAAGGCCGCCGTTGAAGGCAAAGCCGTCCACATTTTTCATGGTATATTCGGCACTTCCGGCAACGCCTGGGATGCTCGTCACCGACCTTGCGTCCAAATCACCGGCGGCGGCAATGAAACCTAAGTCAAGCTTTGGTGTGAAAATCCAGCCGCTTTGGCTCACTATATCCTTACTAAAGGTCACGCCCACGGGGAAATACCATACATCTTGGCTACTTTCGGCGGTATGCGTTTGCACTACCCCATTGCTCTTGGTATCAAAGCCATAGGTGGTGACGTTCATATAGCGTACGCCGGCATGAGGCGTAATGTCCATGAAGTCCGTCTTAAAGGTATACGCCGCAGTAAGGCCCAGCGTCCACACATCGCTTTGCGTATCGGCCTTCAAGGTGGAAAAGCCCAGCCCAGCGGCGGTATCCTGAGAAAGCTCACCAAATACCGAGCTATAGCCCACGTCCGCCATGAGGGTAAAGTTATCCTTGCTTAGACCACCGTAGAGCGATAAGCCCCAGAAATCAAAATCATTGTTGGTGTTGTAGAAGTCGCCCGTGCTTTCGGTATAGCCTGCGCCCACGTTAAATGCCAGCCCCACACGGAAGATATCATTAAAGGTATAATCCGCCCCGAGGGTCAAGCCACCAAGGCCGGTTTCATAGCCATTTTTGAAAGCGCCCACGTCCACGCCGTGCACATTGCTGTATTGATACAGCGGCGAAATCCATAGTGCCACGCCATTCTTCATGCCTTGCCCATTTTGTCCTGCGCTTAAGCCTTCGCCTTCAACACTGCTTCCGCTGGGGATGCCTTGCTCTTTTTTCAACTGCTGGCTTTGCGGTGCAAAACCACCCAGACCAAAGCTTGCCATACGCCGCAAGACATTGGCAAAAAAGCTCTTGCCCACGTTCAAGCCGCTGCTTTGCACCCCTGCCATTTGTGCAATGCGCAAGAGGGCTTCGCTACGCAAAGTGGTTTCTTTGGGGGCATTCTTGCCAAGTTTATCGCTGAGCAAGGCGGCAAAGTAGGAATCTACGTCATTGGGATCAACCCCGACCAAGAGCTTCGCCGTTTCTTCGGTCATCTCCTGATAGATGGTGCGTAAATCATCGGGCGTAGCGGCGCTTACTTCCACTTTATAGCTGCCTGTGCCACTATCAAAACCTATGACATCAGCCACTTGCAAGCTTGTGGAAGTGGTTAAGTTATCCCCCTCCCAGCTGCCGGCGGCAACGCTACTCGTGCCATCACTAAAGCCGTCCACAATGGTGAGGATGCTGTCATTGGCGGCGCCGGTGATATGCAATTTTGCGCTTGACTCTACGGTAAGCACACCGTCCGTGGCTGTTATGGCGGCGCTTGTGCCAATGCCGCTCGCATCAACCACCAAGAGGGAATTACTTTTAAAGACGGCATTATTGCTATCGGCGGCGGAAAGTTGCGTATTTGAACCATCAACCTTTATGCTGCCCGTACTTGCCAAGCTTTGTGGTGCGGCAATAAACAGTGCCGCCGTCACGCCAGTGCCCCAAGAGTGCTTACTCTCGCCAAAGGCTTTTTCGGCATAGGCTCTGTCGCCGCCGCCAAGCACGGTGTAGGCATTTTGTTCAACGATGATATTTCCATCAAAATTGCTTGGTAAATCGGGCAAAAATACCGCTGTGGCTTGGGCAATATCGCCGCTGGCGCTATGGCTTGTACTGCGCAAAGTACCACCATTAAAAGTAAGGTCGGCAGTCATGTTCAACGTGCCACTGACGACCTCAAGCTCACCGTCCGTGCTCAAGACTATATCCCCAGTGGTGACGCTTCCTGCCGCATCCACCAGCAAGGTGCCATTACTTACCGTGCTTGTGCCGGTGATGCTGTCCTTAAGGGTGGTGGTGCCCCCTGCTACAACTAGCCCAGCATTGAATGCGGCGCCATTTTCAATGACGGTAGTTCCGCCACTGGTCACTGCGCCGTCAAAAATCACATGGGAGAGCACAGTGGTTTCGCCATTTGTGGTCAATGTGCCATTAAAATTGGCAGAATATGTGGCACCTGCCGTGCCTAAGTTCAGCGTGCCTTCATTGGTCAAGCTGCCTTCATCAAGCAGGATATTGCCTGTATTATTGCCCCTAAGGCTTAAGGTAGAACCGCTCTCAATGCTAGAATCTGTCACCTTTGCTCCGGGCAAACCTATGGTATTGGCAATGATGCCGCTTGTGCTGACATTTTTATTATCACCCGCTCCACCCAAGGTCCCTGCCATAAGTTCTTGGTCTAGGCCATATTGATTTTCCACATCATTAAGAGAATAATGGCTACTTAAAGTCACGTCCTTAAAGTTTATGGTGCCCCTGCCAGAGCCAAAGAGGGTGGCATTGGCAAGAAGGTTTTTGTAGGTATCTTTTGCTATGACTCCATAGCCCGTGTCCGTGAGGATGAGATGCCCTGCATTATCAAGACTTTTTTGTACATTGTCAGTGCCATCTCGGCTGAAAGAACCGTCTGCGCCAAAGGTACCAAAGTCACTGGCCTTGGCGGTGAGTGTTCCGTTCGTGCCTGTGGCAAAGGTGCTTGCCCCACTATCAACTGTCAATGTACCGCCCGACACGTCAAGCGTACCATTAATGACATTTAAGGCACCGCCGCTCTTAATGGTCATATTTTGATTCGCCGCAAGGGTCACA
This sequence comes from uncultured Desulfovibrionaceae bacterium, assembly GCA_964369815.1. GTDB lineage: Bacteria > Desulfobacterota > Desulfovibrionia > Desulfovibrionales > Desulfovibrionaceae > CAYJAD01. The sequence continues at coordinate 570 of CAYJHS010000082.1, read as the reverse complement.
TCGCCTGCGGTGTTGGCATTGCCTACATTCAAAGTGGCGCCGCTACTGTAGCCATTGGTAAAAGTCACTGTATTTAAGGCCGTGATGCTTCCATCCTCTGTGTATTCATTGGTAAAAGTCGCCCCATCGGCAATGATGGAGCCGGTATTGATTATACCATTAAGAGTGGTTACGCCCTTAAAGGTGGTGGTGCCATTATTGCTGAAATTGCTACCAAGGCTTATGTCTGTATAAATATTCGCTGTGCCGCCGCTTAGTATTTGCAACACACCAGTTCCGCTCAAAGCAAGGAAGCCTTTGTTTATATTAAAAGTTTGCCCACTTTCAATGCTGAGGCTTTTATCCGCCGCAAGATCTAGCGTGCCTGTTGTAGTGCTAGTGCCAACATTTAATACACTGGAGTTATTGATGAAGTTTGTACCCAGCTGTACATCTCCCGTGAGGGTCACGTTTGAGTTTGACTCAAAAGTCACGACATTATCTGAAATGCCGGCATTATGCAGGGTGCTTATGCCCGATACAGTAAGTTCGGCAGAGCCAATGCTGCCAGTATATTTGATACTATCATGG
>CAYJHS010000081.1:365-10504 GCA_964369815.1 uncultured Desulfovibrionaceae bacterium | reverse complement strand
GGAAGGAAAACACTTTTTGGCGCTAGCAAAAGGGTTTTCCTTCCCCCAGAAAAAAATGAGTTAAAGCAATAGCCACATATTTAAAATTTAGGCCATACCCATTTTTGCACGTACTTTTTGCATAGTAATTTCTGCAGCCGCACGGGCTTTTTCATTACCGTGTTCTATAACATCACGTACTAAATCGGGATTATTATCTAAAAATACACGGCGCTCTTGTAAGGGCTCAAGGAAGGTACGCAAATTTTCTAGGAAGATTTTTTTACAATCCATACAGCCCATGCTCGCATTTCTACAGCTTTCACTAATTTCGGCTTGCACTTGCGAGCTTGCCAAAATCTCATGATAGGGGAATAAATTGCAGACCTTAGGATCGCCCGGATCACTTTTGCGCAGGCGTGCAGGGTCTGTAAACATTTTTTTGATTTTAGGCTCAAGATCGCCCATTTTATCTCGTAAGAAAATGCCATTATTATAACTTTTTGACATCTTACGTCCATCAAGGCCTGGACATTTTGCAGCAGGTGTCAGCTTTGCTTCCACATCCACAAAAGTATCACCATAAAGGTGATTAAAGCGGCGTCCAATTTCTCGTGTCATTTCAAGATGTGGCAACTGGTCTTGGCCTACGGGCACAAATTTTGGCAAATACATTAAAATATCTGCACTCATAAGCACTGGATAACATAAAAATCCGGCATTACTTAAATCTTTGTTAGTCACTTCTTGCTGCATTTCCTTATAGGTAGGACAGCGCTCAAGCCAAGAAACAGGCGTTATCATTGACAGCAAAAGAGAAAGCTCCGCATGAGACTTCACTGTTGACTGGGTAAAAATAACGCTCTTTTCCGCATCAATGCCTGAAGCCAACCAGTCTTTGACCATTTCAAAGGAGTTTTCCTTAATGGCGGAGGGATTAGCAAACTCACTGGTCAAGGCATGCCAATCTGCCACAAAGAAAAAAGTTTCCGTTTCTTCCTGCAAGGCTACCCAGTTTTTTAACACACCAAAATAATGCCCCAAGTGCAATGCCCCCGTTGGGCGCATACCAGAAACAGTTCGCGAACGAGAGCTACATGTATTTTCTACTTCATTTTCCATTACTTAAGTCCAAAAGTTGTTAAAAGAATATCATTGGTACCAGAAACAAGTGGCCATAGCACATGCCCAAGCAAACCCGTGGCAAGTAAAAGAATAAGAATAATAAACCCGTACCTACCAGCACTCATATATTTCCATGCCATCTGTGACGGCAAAAAATACGCCAAGACCTTACTTCCATCCAAAGGCGGAATGGGAAGTAAGTTTAACCAACAAAGCCCGCAGTTAATGATAATACCCGTTTGAAGCATAAGAATAAAAAAGACATAGCTCGCATTATCCTTCCACACTGCTATGGGCATAACTTCTACTAAAACCCTGAGGAGAAGAGCGAAAATAAAAGCAAGAATAAGATTAGTAAGCGGTCCAGCTAAAGACACCCACATCATATCTTTTTTAGGATTTTTAAAATATCGAGGGTCCACGGGCACAGGTTTTGCCCAGCCAAAAACAAAAAGGCCACTTAGGCTGGTCATGACAAACACCAATAAACCCATAGGGTCAATATGCGGCAAAGGATTAAGCGTAAGTCGCCCCATCATTTTAGCTGTGGGATCGCCACGCTTTGCCGCTACATAGCCATGCGCCACCTCGTGCAAAATAATACCTAGTAAAGCAGGTATTACTGCTACGGAAAAGCGCTTAAATAAAACTGCAATATCAGCATCAAACATAATTTATATATAACGCACTTTGTTTTGATTGACAAGGAAGAAACATGAGATGAACACCCAAGGGAAAAAAATATTGCCTTTATGCCACAAATGACTAAAATACCACTAACACAAGGTAACTGGCTCCTCATCATACAGCAGCCCATATAAATACACATCTTTAACACACTATATTTATGCAAGAAAAAACATATACCCCCCCCACTGTCACCGTCCTTTTACAACCGGAAGAAAAACACATGGAACTGCCACGCCCCAAAACTGTGCGGCAACTTTTGCAAGCTCTTAGTCTGCGAGAAGAAACAGCACTTGTGGCTCGCAATGGCACTCTGCTTACCCCTGACTTACGTATTTATAACGGGGACGAGCTCCTTGTGCGAAAAGTTACGTCTTCGGGCTAAAATATTTCTTTCATTTATTGGCCCCACCAAAGCTGAAACACGCTTCTTTGTCTTGCCTAATGGGTACTCTTTAGTGTAAGAACACAAATTGAGCTTAGCAGAGTATAAGAGACGACGCTTGCGAGAGCTTGTGTTGTGCGCAATGCACGACCAAACGTCATTTTAAAGGTTGTAAACGTGCCCATTGTTACTTATCCTGGCCCCGGTTGTATTGTTGAATATATGGAGGCCAATGCGCCGCAAATTGCCCTTGTAACTGAAGAACAAGGGGGAAAATTACGCCTTTTATTGCCAAACAGACGTGAAACCCGCCTTAGCATAAACCGACTTCTTCCGTGGTCTGGCCCTGTGTTGCCCGATATTTCCAGCAAAGATAAAAATATTCAAAATCTTGAAGAACACCGCAAATCAAGAAAAAGTATTGCGGAAAGCATTGGTAGTTTTGAGGTATGGGAGCTTTCTCAAGGAGAAGTGGATAAGGCCACAGCGCAATGGTTTGCAGAGCTTTTCGTACAAGATCCCAGCGTAGATACCATTGCCGCCTATGGACATGTGCTCCTACAAACTAAAAGCCACTTTAGATTCCAAAATCCACACTTTGAAGTTTTTTCGGCAAGCCTTGTGGAAGCTCGTCTTGCAGAGCAAAATGCCCAGCATGAAAGAGAAGCCCTTATTTCTGGTGGAGCAGCATTTTTCCGTATTTTGTGGGATGTTTGGAGTAAAAAACGCACCTTGCCTTTAGCTGACAGCAACGAATGGCCACCTGAATCTGTGACCGAACTTCTAAAAAGAATTTTGCGCTCCCGCATTGCCGATCCAGAAAGCAGTGAATATGAAGTTATTTGGCGCTCTCTCATCAAGGGTCTTCCCGAAATGCAACATATGGCCTTGCACCTTGCCACTGCATGGGGACTTGTGCCTGCGCACCATAATTACTGGTTAGACAAAGCCGACTATGCCGCCGGCGATAGCTGGAGCGAAACATATGTGGATGAAATTGAACATATAATTTCTCAAATCCAGCAAGGGACTTCTACCCTTTCACTACCCTATATCAGCATTGACAGTGCCACCACCAAAGACATTGATGATGCCTACTATGTGGAAAAACTCCCTGACAATGGATATAAACTGCACCTTGCCCTTGCTTGTCCGGCACTTGTGTGGCCTTTTGGAACTAGCCTAGACAAAGCTGTCATGCACCGTACCACCAGCCTCTATTTGCCTGAAGCTACCTATCATATGCTTCCGGAAGTATTAGGTACGGACATGCTCTCCCTCATACAAGGTGAACTGCGCCCCTCCCTACACGTATGCATGGAAGTAGACAGTGCAGGACAAATTCTTTCTTGTATGCCCTCTTTACAGTGGCTTACCATTAAAGCCAACCTTACTTATGAAGATTGCGAAGACCTTTTAGAAGGACACGCTTCGTCAGATAATGCAGCCATGCCCTACAAGGAACAAATCATACTTGGGGAAGAGCTTTCCCTTTTGCGCCAAAAAACTCGCATCGCCGCCGGCGCTGTAGTCATGGACAGGCCGGACAACAAAATTATCCTTGAAGGGCAAGGAGAGCATACCAAGGTAAGTATTGAGGAAACACGTACTACGCCTCGTGCACAATTACTTGTCTCTGAAATGATGGTACTTGCCAGCGCCGCCCTTGCCATATGGGCAAAAGAACAAAATATTCCCTTGCTTTATAGAACACAAGATGTGGCTATTCCTCGTGAATATGCCGGTATTTGGACAAAACCGCACGACATGTCACGCATCATTCGTGCCTTAACACCTTCTTCCTTGGAGCTTAACCCCAAGCCCCACGCCGGCCTTGGTGTACCGTGCTACACTCCTATTACTTCTCCCTTGCGTCGTTATTCAGATTTACTTAACGAAGCGCAGGTATTACATTTTTTAATGCACAATAAGCCACGCTGGCAGACAGAAGAGCTGGAAGGACTGCTTACCACCTTAAACATTCATAGTGAGGCGGCCGTGCATGTACAGCGTTTTCGCCCCCGCTACTGGCGTTTGCAGTATATGCGTCAAGAAGGTGATAAAAAATGGTGGGATGCTGTCATTACAGAAGAAAATGATAACTTTGTCACGGTCAATTTGCCCTTTGAACAGCTCATTGTACGAGGGCGGCGCCACCTTTTTGGCGAGCGTGCTAGCCAAGGGCAAGAGGTTCAAGTGCGCATAGGAAAAGTAAATCCTTTATATAATGAAATTTTTATCCTTGAAAGCATGGAAATGTGAGGTAATATATGGAAATATTATGGGTTATACTGTGTTATATTCTTGGGTCCATCCCTTGTGGCCTTGTCATTGCCAAGCATTATTGTAATATTGACCCTCGTACCGACGGTTCCTTCAATGTAGGTTCTACCAATGTGGCACGCCTTTGCGGTAAAAAATGGGGAGCCTGTACTCTTGTTTGTGATATCCTTAAAGGTTTTTTACCCGTCTTACTTGCTCGTTTCATCAGCGACGACCTATCTTTTATCATGCTCAGTGCAGCGGCAACCATTGTGGGGCATGTCTTTTCTTGCTTTTTACACTTCAAAGGCGGCAAAGCCGTTGCCACCACCATTGGCGCTTTTTTAGCTTTAACACCGCTCCCCTTGCTTGGAGCGGTTATAATTTGCCTTGCGTGTATCAAGTTTAGTGGCTACGTTTCCCTTGGTTCCTTAGCTTTAGTGGTGGCTTTACCCATTTTTATAGCCATAAAAGGGCAATTTACCCTACTCCCCTTGGCTCTAGGTACAATGATTTTAGTCTTTTGGAAACATCGAGAAAATATAAAACGTCTACTTAATGGAACCGAAAAATCGTGGAAAAAAAGTGCGTAAACGGAGGAAAATATGCAAAACTTCCCTACTTATAGAGGTAATCTTCAATATGTCTGTCTTGGTTGCGATGCCCGCTTTGACAGTGATGCTCTACTCTACACATGCCCCGAATGTGGTGGGGTCTTTCTTTTAGAGGACAATAATTTTGATGAGTTAAAAAAGCACGATGGCAAATATTGGCGTGACCTTTTTGATGCCCGTGCCGCCACAAGACACACTGCCTTACGGGGTATTTTCCGCTATTACGAACTCATGGCGCCGGTTATGGATGCTGAAGATATTGTTTATCTTGGTGAAGGACATACCCCTATTGTGGACGCACCACCGGCTCTTAAAAAAATCTTAGGCATGGACTTTGCCTATAAAAATGACGGGCAAAATCCCAGCGCATCCTTCAAAGACAGAGGCATGGCCTGTGCATTCTCCTACTTACAAGCCCTTGTGCGCAAAAACAAGTGGGATGAAGTGCTCACCGTATGTGCTTCTACCGGAGACACTTCGGCAGCAGCGGCACAATATGCTGCCTATGTGGGCGGCCCCATAAAAAGTGTGGTGCTCCTTCCCCATGGCAAAGTGACGCCGCAACAATTGGCACAGCCCCTCGGAAGCGGCGCTCAAGTTCTTGAAATGCCCGGTGTCTTTGACGATTGTATGAAAGTCGTTGAAAATTTGGCAGAAAACTGCCGTGTAGCCTTGCTTAACTCTAAAAATAGCTGGCGCATCCTTGGGCAAGAATCCTATGCCTATGAAGTGGCGCAGTGGTATGGTTGGGATACGAAAAATCTTAACCTCTTTGTCCCCATTGGTAATGCCGGTAATATCACAGCCATCATGTCTGGCTTTTTGAAAATGTATTCCCTCGGCATCATTGAACAACTCCCACGCATCATCGGGGTACAATCTCACCATGCCGATCCAGTATACCGTTATTACGCTGCCGACGCCACAAGTAGAGTGTGGGAACCAGTAACAGTCAAAGCGAGCTGCGCCCAAGCCGCCATGATTGGTAATCCTGTTTCCTTCCCTCGAGTGAAAAAACTTGTAGATGCCTATGTAAAAGAAGCCGGCGAAGACGCCTTCCATGTGGTGCAAGTGACCGAACAGCAAATTATGGACGCTATGCTCCTTGGCAATAAACACGGACATATAGCCTGTACCCAAGGCGGAGAATGCCTTGCAGGCATGCGCCGCGCCACAGAGCTTGGACTCATAAAAGAAGGCCAAAAAGCTGTCCTTGACGCAACAGCACACAGCATTAAGTTCTCTGGCTTCCAAGATATGTATTTTACTGATACCTTCCCCGCAGAGTATGGCGTCACACCACATAAGGAACTTATGAATAGCCCAGAGCTTCTATTGCCTGCCAACGAAAAAGAAGGACTCAATAGTGCCGAATACACAGCTAAAGTTGCAGATATTATCATTAAAAAATTGAATTTACAAAAAAATAATGCATAAATATTGCGTATAATTTTCTGAGGGAAAACCTTTGTTCACAAAAGTTTTCCCTCAGCCCCCCCAAAAAACTTTCAACGCCTAAACGGCCAACTATTTGAATATATGTTTTGCCACAGCAAAAGCCATATTTCTCTTTTTTGATTCAATTTTCTTGTTTTTAACACACCTTTAATATGTTATTTATACAATTTTTCAAATTTTAACAGTAAAATTCTGTTTAAAAATAATTGTATAGAGTCCTCAAAATAAGCGTTGTATGAAGAAAAGGGAAAAACCAAAACATCCCACGAAAAAATATTTGCCAAAGTAAAAACACCTTGCTATTGTTGAACACCAAATTCATATTTGAAAATAAGAGGCGTTTAGCTATGCAAAAACAAACTTTTAGCCTTAGTAATGTGCATTGTTCAGCTTGTGAAGCAAAAGTAACAAAGTTACTTATGGAACTTAAAGGAGTGCAAGAGGTAAGCATTAACATTTTGCGTAAAAGCATGCTAGTCACCTTTGACAATGACGTGCTTGGCGTTGCTTCCATCGTCTCCACTATGCAACAAGCCGGTTACGAGGCTACCCCCACCCGCTTTAGCCATACGCATGAAGAACCGGTTAAGACTGAAAAGCCGGACATTGCTTCTTTACTCAGCCCTTTTCCCATGAGTAAGGTTAAGGAAGACAAACTTAGCCCCAAATTGCAAGAACAAGCTTTTATGCTTAATAAAGTGCATTGCGCCTCTTGTCAGGGAAAAATCCACGGACAAGTCATGAGCTTGCATGGAGTGCAAAAAGCAACCGTTGATACCTTGCGCAAAAGTGTTGTCATTACCTTTGACAGCAATAAAACCAATATTGCTGTTATTGAAAAAAACTTTGCGGGTACTAAATACGCCATGAAAGCTATGGAAAAGTCGGCATTTCTTCCTCTTATTCCACATATTAGCAATGTTAAGCAAAAAAAAATCCCTAAAGCAAAGGAAAGTAACTCGCTTTCTTCACAAGAAAAACCTACAAAACCTTCTAATGCTGATGATAATCACAAAAGTGCAGATGCGCATACTGCCGACGAGAAATCTTCCATAAACACAAGCACTACTGCAGAAAAGACTATGCCTCTACTCGCTTCTGCCACTACAACCACGACTCTTGAACAAACAAGCAACACACAACTCGAAACAGAAAAAAAAAAAATAATTAAGCAAGACTTTAATATCGGCAATGTACATTGCACCGCATGCGAAGCCAAGGTTCTCACTCTTCTTGGCGACATTGACGGCATTGAAAAAATAGCCGTCAATGTTTTACGCAAAACTATGCGAGTACATTTTAACGATGGAAAAATACAACCAGCTGATATTACTAAAGCTATGGAGCAAGCAGGATATTCAGCCACGCCTGTAGAACATATACAAGCTCCTATGCCTTTTATCCCCTCTTCTCCGCTTACTCCCTTAAGCTCTCCTGCGCAAAATGGAGAAAATGCAGAGCCACCACATGGTGGAAAAAAGCTGCAAAGACAAGACTTTACCATAGGTAATGTGCACTGCACTGCGTGCGAGGCCAAGGTCATTGCCCTCCTTGGAGCCATGGACGGCATTGAGAAAGTAGCAGTGAATGTCCTGCGCCAAAACATGTTGGTGAATTTTGACAGTGAAAAAATTCAAGTGGCTGACATAATTCATGCCATGGAAAGCGCCGGCTATAAGGCCAAGCCCTATAAAGGCATTATGGAATATGTCAAAGGCCAAGATACACTCCATCCGCCATTAAAGGTGGAAAACACCAAAAACATTCAAGAATATAAAGAAATTACACACGGACAAGCAACAACGCCTACTCCGCATCATGAAGAGCAGACAGAAGAACAGCAAGGTGAAAAGCAGGCAGAAAATGCTTTTATGCAGCAAGAGCAACCTGCGGCAACCGCTCCAAATTTTTTCAAAAATATACCTCTTCCATTACTTTTTTCGCTAGTTTTTGCAAGCATCCTTATGTATGTGGCCATGGCACCTATGGTACATTTGCCCTTGCCTGCATTCATTGATATGAGCACAGCACCCTTGTCTTGGGCTTTGGCACAAGCGGTACTTACGCTGCCCATTTTACTTTTTAACTACCGTATTTTTATCACCGGATTACGAGGAATTCTTCAAGCAAGCCCCAATATGGATAGCCTTGTGGGACTTGGCTCCGCCACAGCGGCACTTTTTGGTTTATATGCTCTCGCACGCATTTATATGGCACAAGGTACAGGTGATGCAGCTACGGTACAGCATTTTGCAAACAACCTGTATTTTGACTCTGCCGGCATGATTTTAGCGCTTATTGGTCTTGGAAAATTCTTTGAAAGCAAAGCCAGAGAACGTACAGGCTCCGCCATTGACGCCCTCATGCGCCTCACTCCCCCCCCCCCCACTGTTCTGCGCATTGGAGAGGAGGTCACTATCTCCACAGCAGAAATACAAAAAGGTGATATACTTATTGTCCATGCAGGACAAAGCCTTGCCGCCGATGGTGTCATCACCCACGGTTCTGGTTTTATAGATCCCTCTGCCATCACCGGAGAAAGCCTACCTCAAGAAAAAAAAGAAGGCGATACAGTCATTGGCGCCACTATCTGCCAATCTGGTTATTTTCATATGCAGGTAACTCACGCCGGCGAAGATAGTATGCTTGCGAAAATAATTGAACTTGTGGAGTCTGCCACGGCGTCTAAGGCACCCATTGCCCGTCTTGCCGATCGTATTAGTGCCATTTTTGTACCTGTCATTATTGGCATCGCCATCATCAGCTTTGCCTCATGGATGCTGCTTGGTAAAGCTTAGAATTTGGTCTCTCTACAGCTATTTGAGTGCTTGTTATCTCCTGTCCCTGCGCTTTGGGGCTTGCCACCCCCACGGCAATTATGGTTGGCATGGGCATAGGAGCCGAACACGGTATTTTGTTCAAATCAGCCGCCGCCATTGAACGCATGCAAGATATCAATACAGTGGTATTAGACAAAACAGGAACGCTGACTTAGGGAAAACCACAAGGGACAGATATTATTCCTGTATCTGCAACTTTTACACAAACAAATACCCCCAATGCCATTAACCCCGAGGATGCAAGAGAACTTCTGATTACCGCAGCCAGCCTTGAAAAACTTTCGGAGCACTCCTTAGGGCAAGCCATTGTCAATAAAGCCACAAAAGAAAATTTGACACTTTTGCCTACGGAAGCTTTGAGCAATTTTATACAAATGCCCGGCCTTGGTATTCAAGCTACCTATAATGGAGAGCAATACCTTGCAGGCAATGCACGACTACTTTCAAAAGAAAACATTTTCACTCCATTACATGAAAAAGAAAAAGAATTAGCACGGCTTGGAAAAACTGTCCTGTACTTTGTTAAAGGAACACAGTTACTTGGTTTCATAGCTGTGGCAGACGCCGTCAAAGAAAGTAGCCGAGAAGCTGTGCAAACCCTTAAAGGGCTCGGCTTAAATGTTTTTATGCTTACCGGGGACAATGCCATTACTGCAAAAGCTGTTCAAGAACAGGTAGATATTGAAAACATTTTTGCTGAAGTACTTCCCCAAGACAAAGAAGAAAAAATCCGTGATCTACAAAACGCCGGCCATAAAGCCATCATGGTTGTAGACGGTATCAACGATG
>CAYJHS010000081.1:0-355 GCA_964369815.1 uncultured Desulfovibrionaceae bacterium | reverse complement strand
GTGGGGATTGCTGTGGGACAACCAACAGATATTGCACTACAATCCTCAGACATTGTGCTGATGCAAAGCGATGTAGCACACGTCTCAGGAGCGCTCAAATTAAGTCGAGCCGTCATGCGCACCATTAAGCAAAATCTCTTCTGGGCTTTTGCCTATAACACTGTGCTTATTCCTGTGGCAGCTGGGCTTTTCTATGGATTGTTTGGCTTAAGCTTAAACCCAATGCTTGCCGCCGCCAGTATGAGCTTAAGCTCCCTAACTGTAGTAGGAAACGCTCTTCGTTTACGCTCGCAAGCAAAAAATATTTTTTCGAGCTAAGCATAGCAACAATGTTTTTACATAAGGACATTCTTTC
>CAYJHS010000080.1:0-10557 GCA_964369815.1 uncultured Desulfovibrionaceae bacterium | reverse complement strand
TGGTAGTTTTAAGCTCTGCGTGTTTTTTATTCGTCATCTATCCTCCTGAGTTATAGGTTATTTCTACGCATATAATAGTGTAGATTTTTTACAACTTTTTGTGGAAATTCTATAAGACTAAATCCCACAAAAAAGACAGCTTCTCGTCGAAAAGCTGTCTTTAATATTCCGCAGTTTATCTGCAATTATTTAGAATTCATATCTAAAGTTAGCAAATACCATATGGCTGGTTTCTTTTTCGCCGGCTTGGATATTGTAGTTTAGGCCAAGACTCACGCCATTTTCTTTGTTGGCCAGTTCAAAGCCAAGGCCGCCATTGAAGGCAAAGCCGTCCACATTTTGCATTTGCAATTCTAAGGTACCGGGAACGCCGGTGAATTGAGTTCTGCTAATGGCGTCAAAGTCGCCAGCCGCCGCAATAAAGCCCACATCAAGCTTTGGCGTAAATACCCAACCGCTTTCGCTGGCGATATCCTTGCTAAAGGTCACACCCACGGGGAAGTACCATACATCTTGCGTGCTTTCATCCACACTGGCAATGCGTCCGGCGTTGCTGCCAATGTCATAGCCATAGGTGGTGACGCTCATGTAGCGCACGCCGGCATGTGGGGTGATATCCATAAAGTCAGTTTTGAAAGTATATTCAAGGTTTAAGCCTGCCGAGAACACAAAGGCACCAATGTCGGCGTCAAGATTACCCATGGCCATGCTCGTGGGCAGTTTTTGAGTCACTTCATTGTAGATGGAGCTAAAGCCCACGTCCAGCGTCGCCACAAAATTTTCTTTCTGTAAAGCGGCGTAAGCACTTAAGCCCCAGAAGTCAAAGTTATTATTAGTTTCGTTAAAGTCACCGGTGCTATCAGAATAGCCTCCTCCCACGTTTAAGGCGATACCAAAGCGGAAAGCGCCGTCATGGGCAAAGGCATTGGTATAGTCCGCACCAAGGGCAATACCGCCAAGACCCATGTCATAGCTATGCCCAAGGCCTCCGGCGTCAAAGCCATTGCCAAGGTTCCACTTATAAAGTGGAGTGAGCCAAATACCAAGGCCGGATTTGCTTGCCATATTGCCGCCGTTAATCCCGTTGGAGCCCACCTCTGCCGTCACCTGACCATTGTTTAAGGTCATGGAACCGCCGCCCTTGCCGTTCTCCTTGCTGTTCAAAGCAGCCTTGGAGCTACGTTCAATGATGGCATTACCCATGGCCAAGCCAACACTCATGCCACCCTTGCCCACATTGGCTACAGCGCCAAGCTGTGCTGCACCTTCTATGGTGGCTACGGTAAGTTTTTCATTAAGCCTACCCATGCCATAGCCTTCACCTTCTGTAAGGGCACGTGAGATAAACATCAAACCGGCAGGAGCGTCTACAGAGCTGTCAAGGCCGACACTAGTAAGCATATTGTCCATATACGCTACTGTTTCACCTTGGAACATTGTGTAATTGGCGACTTTTTCAACTCCTGCAGAGATTTCAAGGTCAACATTACCGTCAGCAGTAGTTATTATTGTACCTTGCAACACGCTGGAGGAGAAGAAGACATCATCGTCATCCCAAACCTCATTATTTGTAATAGAAGCGGCATCTATATTATCAAATCCTGCAGCAATGTGCAGGGTTCCTTCCTTGCCGTCAACGATGAGTAACTTGGCGTCATTGATAGAGCCACCTACCGCATTGTAAATATCAAGTTTTGAGGCAGATGCACTGTCAGCCTTTAAGGCAACAGCAGCAGTACCAACTCTTACGCCCGTATCGCTGGCATCAATGACCAATAAGGAGTTAGCTGCAAAGCTGGCTTCATTTACTTTTACAGTTGCCTTAGAAATCGTACCAGTACCACTTCCATAGATTGCCTCACCTTCCACAAGAGTAAGAGGTGTACTTTGTGCTGCGGCAACAGTGACATCCTCAGCAGTAGCAGCCGTCACCGTGCCATCAACAAGGATACCGCCGCCGGCACTGCTACCGTCTAAAACTTGCCCTTTGTTCAAGAACAAAGCTGCTGAAACTTGACCATTTCCATTGCCCCATTCAAGTTTGCTGGTGGTAGTGGCGTTATTGTATTGGTCAAAAGCTTTAATTGCCCATTGTTTGTCATCGGTACCAAGGACAATAAAGGAGTTTTGACCAGCTACAAGTTTGGCGTCCACTTTGTTATGCACAAAGCCGCCAATGGCGACGCTGGAAGCATCATTTATGAGGTTAACACCATTTTTCCATGCTGGATCCACAACAATATTCTGACTATTACCTTCAAGCATAGCAAAAGAAGCCGTGGAAGCAACAATATCAGTTGGTAAACCCACATTAACTCTAGCGTTTAATATGGCAGTTCCAGTTGTCCTTAAAGTATGACCGCCGCTGATTTCCACACGGTCGTCAAAGGTAACATTTGCCACTCTTGTCATGCCGCTGCCCGTAAACTGAGCTTTGCCGCCTTCAACGTTTAAAATTTCAAAGCTATTACTACCGCTTATGCTTGAGCCTGTATTATTTAGGCTTACAGTTTTTGCGGTGACATTATGCAATTCGGCAGTGCCACTTGCAGGTGAAGTAGCTGTACCATGCTTAATGTCGCCATCAACGTCAAGATTAGTCACTTCTAAAGCGCCGGTGGTTTGTACATCTCCTGTTATTCGAGTAGCAAAGTCAATATTACCAAGCCCCACATCGCCGGCTCCTAAAATGCTACCATCAAGAAGCACAGTGCCTGCGCCGGTGCTGCCATCTTCGCTAAGGCCAGAAATGCTCAGTTCACCGCCTGCTTTAACTGTAATATCGCCTGCGCCTTTGACAGTACCAACGTGTGCGGTTTCACCTGCGCCAACAACACCGGTACCAATGGATACTTCAGATTTACCAAGCCCTGGCAAGCTTCCTTGAGCAACTTCATCTATGGTCAATTTATCTGTATTGGTGAAGGTAATTGTGCCATAATCAATATTGGCCTTTGTACCAAATGAAGTTTGTGCTTGTGTCCGCAAACTTTGATAGACTGCGCTTGCACTTAAGTTCTCGGCATCAATTGTGATTGTTTCAAGTCCAACAATAGTCACTGTCCCTTTCATTGCGTCAACATTAGCACCCAAAACCGTCGCCGCAGTCGTTGAAGCACTACCGTCAGTATTTAAGCCCACAGCAGTAAGGCCGACCTTAAGATTGCTGGCTGTGCCAAGTGCTGATTCTAATATGGCACCGGAACCGGCGCTAAAGGTGACCTTGGACAGGTCAACTATGGTGCCAAGTCCAAGGTTTAATGTACCGTTGGTTATGGTCACATTTTCGCCTGTATCGGCAGTCCATTCGGCTGTAGCATTGCCATTATCCACGATGGAGAGCTTACCGGCAGCCTGAGCATTACCAATGTTCAGGGTTCCGGCTGTGTCAAGTTTAGCAGTAACGATGGTGGCATTGGTGATTGTCGTAGCAGTGGTGGATTGCAAAGTTACGCTATTGGCTGAGAGCGTACCGTCGCCGAATGCAGAAGAATATGGATCAAAGTTCACAGTATCGCCGGCAAAGCTTGCACTGTTCACTGACAATGTCTTATCATTTTGGATATAAAGAGCACCGCCGTCTGCAACAATAAGGGCATTAATACCAAGCCCTTCGGTGGTATCATAAGCCGCGTTACTTTCACCTACTCCCAATAAGCCACCGGCTTTCAGGGTTACAGAGTCCGCTTTGAATGTTTTGGTGCTAAGAATTACGAAAGCGTCGGCATCTATAGTTAAGTCTGTAAGGGTGGTGTCGCCTTCCATAGCAAATGCAACAGAAGTTCCGGTAGAAACAGCATTTCCAACAATGACAGCTTGAGCGTTAAATTTACCATCAGCAGAAATTTCAAAAGACGCGCCGTCAGTGATGCTTGTGGTGCCTTCAACAGTAACGCCCATGGACGAGGCAGATTGAGCACCATAGATACCGACATAAGAACGGCTACCGCTCACAGTCAAGTCACCTTGTATAATACCGCCATCGGTGGCAGCAGTGCCGTCATAACCAAGTTTTAATATGGCACCTGCACCACCGGACCTTGCTGCAACTTTAATGTCGCCTACGCTTAAAACACCATTGGCACCGCCGCCGCCAGTGAGGTTCAGAGTACCTTCGCTAACTATGCTGTTGGTAACGGTAGTTGTTGTACCACTGGCAGTGTAGGCATGAATTCCGGCAAAGGTGCTTTCGTAGTTGTTTCCACTACTAAATCCGACACCGTAGTTACCGGCACCGATGGTATACGTAGGCGCAGACATATTCGCGTCAAGAACGGTTAAGGTGTCACTAAAGCCCTTGTAGGCATAATCAAGGTTAATGGAGCCCTTAAAGCCCGTCACTTCCGTTTTGAAGTCGCCCGTGGCTGTGCCATCGCCGGCAATTTCTGTAAGTAAGGCATCATACAAAGTCATGGGGATATATTGAACATCAGCATCGCTCAGATACAAAGTAGTGCTCACATCACCGGTAAGCGTGCCAAAATCAGTACCTTCCGTCTTCATGGTGAACATATCAGTGGACTTTTCGAGATCCACAGAACCGAAGACATCAAGGTCAATCATTACGTCAGCGTTGCCTGTGGCGGCAATGGTGGCATTCTTACCGAAGCTTGAGTTATTGTCATTATCTCTAAGGTTCAGGCGTGTTGTATCTGCAACCGTTGCGCCGCCCTTGACATTGATAGTACCGCCATTCAATGCAACTTTCGCAGCGGAAAGGTCAAAGCTTGCACCGGCATTCACATTCACAGTACCATTGGTGACGGTGAAGTCAGCAACATTACTTGCCGTACTAGCTTCTACTTTCCAGTTGCCGTAAACATTTACGTTCGCTGTGGGAGCGGCAGCGCCAGAACCTTGCTTTAACTCAAAGCTATCACTCTTGAAAAGTTGAGGGGCAGCAGCGGTAGAATTTCCATCAGCAGCCAGTTCATATATGCCACGAGAGTGCGTGTGCGCCGTTGCGCCCAAGTCATAGCCTTGAGCGGAGAGCCTTGAAGTTTCAGAGGCAAGGGTGAGCGTCGGTGCATTTGTAGTATCAAGGCTGACAACATTATTTACTTGTAATGTATCACCTTCATTGATGGTAAGCGTTCCCTTAACGCTAAAGGCATCTTCAATGACCACACTGGACATTTCGCCCATTGTAGCATTACCCACAGTGATTGTGCTTGTGTCAGACGTTGCTAATGTGCCAACTTTCAAGCTTGCATTTTCTACGACATTCAAGTCAGCGCCATCGGTTAAGGTAAGGTTTTGGGTGGCATTTCCTACAGTATCACCCAGAGTGACGTCCGTATACTTCACCGTTAAAGAGCTGGCATCGCTGTCAACAGTGATATCGCCCTCAAAGGTTAAGCCGCTTGGAGGTGTGATTGTTGTGCTTTTGCTTGCATCGGCATAGCCATTATAACCAAGAGTCAAGCTTGCGCCATCGCTTACAGTTACATTCCCCTTGCTGAGTGCTACTTGCTCAAAGCTTCCGGGAGTAGTTGCATTTTCAGCTAAACCGCTGAGCACAAGGTTTACGCCTGCGCCCTTAACCGTAGAGTCAGTACCACCGGCAGTGTCAGCTGTTATACCGGCAATAATGGTTGTATTATTAGGCGTGATGCTCGTGTCTATATTGGCAAAAGTTAAATCACCTGCCATGAGGGTTTTTGTTACATAGTCATACTTTGCAGACTCAGAAACATCAGAAAGAGAAGTAAATACGTCTATTTTGTATGTGTCCAGACTGATTTGACCTAAAAGAGCCGTATCAATGCCAAGGGTAATCGCTATATCCTCAATAAGCTGATCATAGTCGGCTTTTGTTTCAAAGAAAACATCTAAACCTGTAATTATCAACTCACCGCTAGCATGTAAGGTGATTACACCATCAGCAAACTTAGCCGCATCAAGCTCGAAGCCATCGGCAGCATAGGCATACACTGTACCGGAAGCTACAGTGCTATTGTATACATCGGCGGAGAAAGTACCTATGTGCTGTGCATTGATTGTAACAGTACCGCTGATGTTCACATCACCACTGGTAGCTACCATACCGCCGCTTGATACCGCACCTGCAGCATCATAACCGCTCACATCAAGGCTTGCACCGCTTGCAACGGTGAGCGTACCGCCGGCTACTATGATTTTATTACTAGCTGCATTGCTAAGTTCCCATGAACCTTGGTTGACGTTGAGGTTTGCGTCAGCAGCGCTCAAGGTCAGATTACCGGTGAAAGTACCGTCATCGGGACCCGCTAGTTCAATGGTACCCTTTTGAAGCGTTGCGCCGGAAATAGCATCAAAAGTCACACTGTTGGTAGCAGTAAGAGTCGTTGTCGCACTCCCCAAATCAATGGGGTCGGCACCAAGGGTTAAATCGCCTGCGCCAAATGAAGCACCATCCTCTAAGACAAGGCCGCCGGCAAAAGCACCGTCATAGGTAAACGCATCTACTAAAATTCCGGAACCGTCTTTAACAGTCACAGAACCGTCAGTTATATCTAAGGATTTCAAATTCAAGGTGGCATTTGTACTATCTGTACCAACAACAACAGTGCCCTTGCTTACCGTAAGCGTAGAACTTGCGCCATCCAAGTCCTCTGTGACGTAGAGTGTAGCGTCAGAAGCAACAGCAGCTCCTTGCAAGGTAAGATCATTGGTCATGGTGCCTGCTAATTCCAAAGTACCCGCATCAAGAGTTGTGCCATCGGTAGCAAAGGTTGCGGATGTTTTAGCCGTAATTTTGCTGTTTACGTTAGGTAATGTAATAGAGCTTTGATTGGTTGAAAAGGTATTTGAAGTAATTGTTGCTCCTGCATTGAAATCTCCCATATTTAATGCGTTGGTATTAAATATGAATGTATCGGTGTTAACAGTTGCACCATTTTTGACAGTAAAAAGAGCATTTGCAGCGCTTGGCGCCTCTAAAGTTAATTTTTTTACGTTAAAAATGCTATTTTCACCGATAGTTGCAGTACCCTTAGTGAGAGTTAAGGATCCACCGCTTAAGTCTGACGCTCCCCAAACCCCATCAACTGTGAGGCTTGAATCTGCTTTATCAGCTCCTTTTAAAATAAGGTTGTTTACAAAAGCACTTGGATTTGCTGTCGTTCCGCCATTTAATGCAATGGAACCTTTAGCAAGGGTTGTGCCGGTGGCAGCAAACTCTGCCTCTGTGCTGGCAGAGATAACGCTGTCTTTATGCCCTAAAGCAATGCTAGTTTGATCTGTTGAGAAAGCCCCAGTATTGATTATTGCGGCTTTACTTGCATCACCAAGAGTTAACGTGCCGCCCTCGTAGGCAAAGGAAGCGACATTCACAGTAGCACCTGCACCGATGTTTATTGTACCATTAGTTAATGTTAATTCTGTGGTAGTGCTAGCGCTATTACCCCACTTTTCTGTACTGGCATCCGGATCAAAGCTCAGTGTTCCACCTGCAACAGTGACGTTACCGGTGAAGGTTTCACTGGTAGCTCCACCATTATCACCAGTTAAGGTAAGGGTGCCGGTTTGTAGGGTAATGGGGGCATTAAAGATTATACCTTCTGCTTGAATGATACCGGTTGTGTTGAGGTTAGCAGAGATACTACTTTTCAACGTAAGGTCTCCTTCAATTACAAAAGAACTGCCTCCTGCGGCAATGTTAATTTGTCCTTCACCGGCTCCAAAGTCATGCGTATAAAAGCTTTCAGCACCGAAAATGGTCAGAGTACCAAGGTCTGTAGCATCTGAACCAATAGTTACCATACTGGTTTCGGAAAGGTTAAAGACATCAACTTTAAGCGAACCGTTGTTATTAATGCTTAGGTCAGCGCCATTGGTTAAGGTGATGCTTTTATTGTTTAGCACGGTCACGCTATCGTATGCAACGTTCAAGGAACTGGTACCGCCATCAACAGTGATATCACCGAGAAAGGTCAGTTCATCGCTTGTAGCAGCATCGCCAAGGGTCAAGGTAGCCCCTTCTATAACTTTCACCGCTCCTTCACTGAGAACTGTTGTGCCAGCTTTTAAACCGGTGAGGGTTAAATGAATATCTTCTCCGGCTTTTCCTATTGTTGAAAGTGTAGCACCTGTAATGCCGGCAATGATGACATTATCACCGTAGATTAAATTACCGGCTATAAGCGTTTCGTCTTTCTTGGCAAGGGCGGCAGTAGCATCGTTTGTAATGTGATTAAGTCTGCTAATGGAAGTAAAGTTAACATCAGCTAAGTTGATGGTGCCCCCAATTCCCAGAACAGATTTAAGGTCGACAACAATATCCTCATATTGTTCGCCGCTAATGTCTGCATTGTTGTAACCGCTAATATTAATTTCACCTAAGTTATCAAGGGTATTTAACTTGATTTCAGAATCAGCTACAACGATTTTGTTTGCTGTAGAAAAATCAGTAACCAATCCCAAATTCGCATAATTGATGTTAACAGTACCGTTATTGATGATGGAATCAGCTTGTGTGGATTGAAGTCCTGTGCTACTGCCAGAGGCATCTAGGATGGCACCTTCAGCCACGTTAAGACTGCCACCAGTTATGCTCATACTGCCATGTACAAGAATTTCAGAACCTGTGGTAACATTCCAAGCACCGTCTTTCACATTGAGCTTGGCATTATCTTTAATAGTCACAACACCATGAATGCTTTGCTCTTGCAAAGTACCCTCATGTGTAACACTGCCAAGCTCCAAGGTGGCGTTGGTAATATTTATGGCAGCGGCATTATGCCATGTATTGTTTAAGGAGAATATATTTTCAGTGGCATTTGCGCCTGCTATATTGACGGTATAGCTATATTGCGTGCCTGCTCCGTCATTACCAGCACGGATATTGTCATTAAAAACAAAATCGCCATCACCTTGCATGCTAAAGGCCAATGTGTTAGCATCCGCACCTACATAAATGGCATTAAAATCCTTGGCATTATTCCCTACTTGGGTAAAGTTGCCGCTAAAGGTGCTGACACTGCCATCAAGAGCTGTAAAACTGAGGTCAGTTATGGTATAAATAGCCCCGCCATAAGCCTTGCCGTCATCGTTGCTAGCAGTGGCACTATTGCCAAGGAAGTCACCGATAATGATGCTGATGTCCCCATCATTATAAATAGCCCCGCCAAAAGCCCTGCCGTCTTCGTTGCTAGCAGCGGCACTATTGCCAAGAAAGTCACCGGTGATGCTGCCTATGTTGCCACTATTATTAATAGCTCCGCCGTCAGCACTGCCGGTAGCAGTGGCACTATTACCTATAAAGTCACCTGTGATGGTGTCAATACTTGAGTAATAGTAGGTATAAATAGCCCCGCCGGAAGCACTGCTGTTATGGCTCATAATTGTGGCACTATTGCCAAGGAAGTCACCTGTGATGGTATCAATACTTGAGTAAAGGTTGCTATAAATAGCCCCGCCGTAAGCCCTGCCTTCCTCATCGCTAGCAGTAGCGCTATTGGCGAGGAAGTCACCTGTGATGGTATCAATACTTGAGTAATAGTTGTTATAAATAGCCCCGCCGAAAGCACCGCCGCTAGCTGTGGCACTATTGCCAAGGAAGTCACCGGTGATGCTGCCTATGTCGCCATCATTATCAATAGCCCCGCCGGTTGCAGCGCTGTTATGGCTCATAATTGTGGCACTATTACCAAGGAAATCACCGGTGATGCTGCCTATGTCGCCATCATTATCAATAGCCCCGCCGGAAGCACCGTCGTAGTTGTCTATAAAGTTGCCGGTGTAGCTGTCTCCGACTCTATTGGGCTTTATGCCGGAACTATTGCTGGCAAGAGTGGTGCCATCTTCTTTCTTCACCGCAAAATAGAGGGTTTTTGTGGGGTCTTCAGGGTCTTTTATGCTGAAGGTGTATTCACTCTCAGCCAGAGGATAATCGCCAGCCGGAGTTACATCTTTAATTTCTTTGTAATATGTTGGATCAGTGCTGTCAGTAATTGTGGATTTTTGACTAGCGATAACACCCTTTATGGTGGCAAAGGTGTCTGTGTTGGTGGTACCGTTATAATTACTCCCTTTGAGCAGGACGCCGTAGGTTACGTCTGCACCATTTTCTGTAATGGTGAAGGTGGTGTAGTAATCTTTGCTATTATCTTTTACTTCTACCACATAAGCAGAGGATATGGCGTCAATTTGGGCTTGGGTGTAAACTTTTACTTCGGGCGTAATAGGATCTTTGTCATCATCATAGGTGAGCGTTTCCAAATAATCCTTAGTGCTTTGCCTGTCCAGCGTCGGCGTGTAGGCCATACCCACACAAGGCACCGCCACGAGCAAAGCACTTGCCAAAGCCAGCGAGCCGAAGGTATTGAGCAGGTGACACTTTTTTAATACAGCTTTGTAACGATTGATTAAATTACCGATGGCATTCTTGGATAACTGCATGGAAGCTCCTTGTTTTGATAAGGCGATAAGGGTTCATATATGTTTATTTGAATTTTTTAGTGAATGTACCTACATCATACAAAAATGCTTTTTTATTGTCAAAATATAAAAGTAGCTTGACGCTTTTTACTCACGGTATTGTCATTGGAAAAAGCTTTATTTTTAAACGTATATCAA
>CAYJHS010000079.1:0-10612 GCA_964369815.1 uncultured Desulfovibrionaceae bacterium | reverse complement strand
TTTCTTTGCCGGGGATATTGGAAGGAATGATTTTACCATCCATCATATAAGGAAAGCGCATGCATTCTCGTACAATGTTGATGCTGGTGTGATATTCAAAATCTTTTTTCGGTTGTATAAAGCCGCCTTCTTCGGTAAGGCAAGCATAGATATCTTCTTTGCTGTCTTTAATAGATTGAATAAGCTTTTCAAGGCAAGTAACACGTGCATCGGGAGTAAGAGCCGCCCATTGTTTTTGAGCGGCACTTGCAGCAGCATAAGCATCATCAATATCTTGCGCATTGGCAGACTTATAGCGATAAATTTCCTTACCTGTATAGGGGTTGGTATTGACCATTTCTTTGGTGCTGCCGCCTTCACGCCATTCACCGCCAATAAATTGTTTCAGATAATGTTTCATGGCTTTTTCCTTAATGTTATGGTTTTGCAAAAAGGAGCGTGTAGTAACGCTCCTTTATCCACTACTGTTAATGTTTACCTAGCATGAGAAATTTGCAAAATCTGTCTTTAGGAAGACAAGCCAGTAATGTTTTATATTTTTCATTACATTTTATATGCACACTGCCTCTATAATTTTCATTTTGGCAATGTGATGCATATCTTAAGAGTCTACACGCTGTAGACGCTCTTGCATATCGTCAACTTGCTCTAACACACGAGAGAGCGTCACATCATCAAGACTTTTTGCATCTATATACATTTCCAATACATACTTACGTATTTCGGTGAGCGACAATATGAGTGCAGCGCAACTTGCTTTAGACAGAGCACCGTCAGCAATGAGTTTTTGCAACATGACGGCACACTCTGCCAGCGTGACTATAACAGGAGAAATCACTTTTAAGAGAACACTTTTATTCACTTGATTACTTGGCTTACCGCGCAACCAGCGCGTTAAATAGTACAACAAGGTCAAAAGACTTGTGACAAGGCCTATTAACCCTCGCATTTTATAAATACTTTCTTTATCGAGTAAAGGTTCATTTCTTTTCAGGAATAGTTCCGTGCCTTCTGAAATGGCATAACCAGATGCTGTGGTGATGTTCTGAGGATTCAACTGCTGGCGCATGGTTGTTTGCACCCCTGAGCCATACAGCGTTGTTAGCAGCTTTGCAATGGCACGTGGAGGCACATTGGCATTGCACACCATAAACATATTGATACCAAGTGAGGTGATTACCCTATTCGGAATTGCTGGAGTAATAGTATATGTATATGGCAAAATTTCAGGAGTAACGACCCACCCAAAACGAAGCGCAAGGGAATGAGGAAAAGGTATCTCCAATATTCTATAACCGCGTGCATTAATCAATTCTTCTGCAAAAAAAGATGGTACGGACGAAATAATGATAATGGCATCTGGCATTTTATGGTCGGGCAACGAGAGTAAGTCTTCATTAGATATACTGGTAGCCACATAGTCAACACCTTCCTGTAAGCCGGAAAAAGATAAAACCTCTTTAGCAACAATACGTGTGCCTCCTGTTTTGGAACCAATATTTATGTTTTTCCCCTTAAGCTCATGAATATCATTTATTTTTGCTTTTACCAGTAAGTGCATAGTTTCTGAGGTGATGCCACTGACATGACGTACATTTGCCTTGGGTATATCAATACCACCCTGAATGAGTGCCACATCAATTTCACCTCTGTCCACGGCATCAAGAATTTGCAAAGTGCCTGAAATGGGGCGTACATTAAGATATATGCCCTCTTTTTTGCCTTGCTCAGCCAATACATAGGCAAGATGATGCCTATTACTAAGGACATTTCCGCCACTGATACTCAAGCTATAATATCTTGGCAATAAGCCCCATATAGAATAGACTAATAATGTAGAAAAACACAATATAATGCTGACAATGGCAAAATGACGTAACCAAGGAAAACTTTTTAACTTTTTGTATGACCTATCGACAAAATCTTCATTGGCACCGGTTTCTCGTATTTTTATGCGCTCTTCTACTTGTTCACGCAATACACTATTAAGCTCTTGTACCTTGGTGAGTAAGGCAGCTTCTGTTACATGTTCAGCAGTATCTTCCACAATGAAACCCTCATATTATAACTATTAAAATATCGTACTAACCTTAGTGAATTGCGCAGAGCTTTCCATTAATCAACGGTAATAAGACCAATTTCCTGCATAATTTTCTTACCTTCTGTTGACTGCATAAAATCCAAAAACTTTGCTACATTTGGAGAAATTGGTATACGCACAGCACAATGAAATACCCTACTCAATGGATAGCGAAAAGAAAGGATAGTATTTTTTGTCAATGGAACATTATTCACAGGAAGAAGCTTCACACTAGCTTGTAATTTTTCACTTATATGAGACAAATCCGCCATGGAAACATAGCCTATGGCATGGACATCCTCACTCACGGTAGCAACAAGTTCAGTAGCACTTGTAAATTCAGGTATGGCATCAACAAAGTCTGTGCCATACAAAATTAAATCATTCATGCCCCGCCTTGTGGTGGACGATTCAGTATATGATAACACATGAATAGGGGCACTCATGCCGCCAAGCGTATCCCAGTTGTTTATAGAGCCTGTAAAAATGCCATATATTTGCTGGGGATTAATATTACTTATGGGATTTTTAGGATGCACTACTATACCAATGGCTGTCCTTGCTATGGTAAAGCAAGCGATACCTTCTTTGTCTTCATGGCTTTTTATGCCTCGTGACAAGGTAGCCATATCAATAACTCCCTTGCGCAGGGCAAGGAGTCCGGCGGTGCTACCTCCATCTTCATTGATAACGACAACTTGGGGATTATGTTTTTTGTAGGCACCGCTTAATTGGTCAACGGTCGGTTGCCATGTGGAAGAGCCAGCAATAAGCAAGGTTTCATGAAGCTTCGGTTTTTTAAGCCCCTCAAATTCATCACAGCCAAACAACAGACTTATGGCACATATATTTACCAGTAATACAAGGTAATATAACTTTTTTTTAGTACTTTGCTGCATCATAGGACTCCAATTTTTCCAATGCTCGACTCTTTGATTTCTCACCTACTCGACTACTCGGCCTTAGGGGCAAGTAGTCCCATTTCTTCACGGATACGCCCACCCTTATTTTTATCAAACATATATGCCAAAAAATGCTCTATGGCTGCTGCATTTTGAAGCTGTCCCTTACTGAGTGCAGGTTTTTCCCTCAAGGCTGTCACCACTTCCATAGTGCGTACCAGTGGGAATTTTTTTTGTAGTACATTGTCCCTACTTGCTTCAATACCGTCAACGGCAATGGCTTTGTTTTTGCCATAATTTCCATACGGCATATATGATATACCACGAGAATCTTTACTTAACTCCTGACGGACAAGACGAGAATGCTTAAAGGTTGCATCAGGCCTCACAACAGTATTTGTTCCCATAACTAGCTCTCGCCAAGATAAATATCCTCCCGATTCTCCACCGTGAGAGTACACATGTATGGGCACATCGTCTCCACCAACTTCCTTCCATGAAACAATTTTGCCGGAAAAAATATCTTTAAGCTGCCTTTTATTGAGGGTCGTTATGGGATTTGAGGGATGCACCACGGGCACAAGTGCATCAAGCACAAAGGCTTTAGGAAAAAGCTTTATGCCTTTTGCAGCTGCAAGTTCAAAATATTCAGGCGGTATTGCCGCAGAAGAAAGAGCGATGTCTGCCGTGCCGTCTATCAAAGACTTAATACCACGAGATGAGCTCCCTCCCACAATAAATATGTTTTTATCCGGATATGTTATCATATACTCTTCGGCTATTTTTTGAATCACCGGACGTAAATTAGAAGAGCCCTCGCATATGACACTTGTCCGCGCATGAAGCATGGGCAGAGGATACAAAAAGCAAAAAACAAGTAGTGCTAAAATATTTTTTGCCCAAAATAAGCGCATAAATACGTGCATAATACCCTCATTGTTGCAGTTGTATAGAGCAGGCAGAGTAACAATTCTTGTGTAACGTTCCAACACCTTAAGAAAGACATTACAAAGCATCGTAGTTGAAACAATAAAGCGTATTAATAACAGTTTTACCAAAAGCAATCAAGCCCACAAGGCTACGGTGGCTCTATGAGACAAAAATAGAAAGCTCTGCACAGTTATTTAAAATATAATTTTACTGCTAAAGTTTGAAAATTTACTCAAATAGTAAAAAGCAGTGTGCAGAGTAAAAGGCATGAAATCCTGCGCAATGACTTACGCAAAGAACCCAAGTATCGCTATTGCCTTAGGGCAAAAAAACAGTTGATAGAGTATAAAAATAGGGTCGGTAACAACGCAATTGATACCAACCCTTTTATATTCTATCAACGAAAAGCAAAACAGCGAATTCAAACGCTGAGTTAAGACAACAGCCACATAAAAAATGTAGCTATTGCCCTCACTCAACATTTCATTATAAGCTATTCTTCTACACTAGAAAGAACTCGTTGCAGGCGATCCTCATCTTCGTGAGAAAGGGAAGTTTGCAAAATCTTACCGCCGGTACCTTGTAACTTTTCCAGCACCTTATCGGTAAAATCGCTTTGTGTAAGAATAAAAAGTGCGGAAGTGCCCGGCACAAGTCGCTTTGCAAGTGATTTCATAAACTTATCATTAATACCCACATCACTCAAGGCACCGCCCACAGCACCTGCGCCGGCACCCACGGCTATGCCTACAAGCGGATTAAGGAAAATGAGCCCAATGAGTAGCCCCCAAAAGCCACCGCTCACAGCGCCGCCGGCGGTCATGTCAACCATCTGGTTCAATTTTATCTTGCCGTTGCTTTTACACACCGCCACGAGAGCATGTTCATGGTCGACCAAATACTATTTTTGAATTTGCAAAAACTTCAGGGGCATTTCCAAGCCCCTGTATTCAGTATCATACATAACAGCTTTCAGATTCCTCATACATTCTCCTAAAACGTTGTATTATTTCCTTAACGCTTTTGCATGGTGAGAAAAGGAAACGCTTTCTTCCTCACGCAAAGGTGTCGAGGGGGCATGGTTTTTATAATACTCCACGGCACGGGCAAGGTCTTCTAAGTACAAAGAAGCTAAGTCCTTACTAAAACCATGTCTCACCAAGATACGCATGACCACCAAATCCTC
The DNA here is from genome assembly GCA_964369815.1 of uncultured Desulfovibrionaceae bacterium. GTDB lineage: Bacteria > Desulfobacterota > Desulfovibrionia > Desulfovibrionales > Desulfovibrionaceae > CAYJAD01. Next base: position 5,514 of record CAYJHS010000079.1, on the reverse strand, counting down.
CCTATGGGCAGGCATGGAATAGGCAGGCACAAGCCAGCCTCTGGAGCGTAGTTTTTCCGATAAGTCGTATAAGGAGTAGCTCATTTTTGCCGGCTCCTTAAATGACCACGCCACAGCGGGAATTCCATTACTTCCATCAGAAATTATCCTAAAAATACCCATTTTCTCCATTTCTTCCGCTAAAAAACGGGTAGTTTCATAGCAGGCTTGATGAATTTTAGTATACCCTTCCCTACCAAGGCGCAAAAAATTATAATATTGCGACACAACTTGTCCGCCGGGACGAGAGAAATTTAGGGCAAAGGTAGGCATATTGCCGCCCAAGTAATTCACATTAAATATAAGCTCTTCGGGTAAATCCTCCGCAGTTCGCCACACAACCCAACCACAACCCAGTGGCGCAAGGCCAAACTTATGTCCCGATGCATTGATGGACTTTACTCGTTTAAGCCTAAAATCCCACTCTAAATCTGGAGTCACAAAGGGCGCAAGAAAAGCACCACTAGCACCGTCCACATGGATAGGAATATTAAGTCCAGTCTTAGCCTCAAAAGCATCAAGAGCATCACTGAGTGCTTTCACATTCTCATATTGTCCGGTAAAAGTCACGCCCAAAGTAGGCACAAAGCCAATAGTATTTTCGTCACAATATTTTTCTACATAGCTTGGAATGTCTTCATCTTTCATAATAAGATGGTCACCTTCTACGGGAATTTCACGTAGCTCCACATCCCAATAGCGACAAAACTTATGCCAACATACCTGCACAGGCCCCGTCACCAAATTAGGCTTATCTATGGTTTTTCCGTCGGCTAGGCTTTTTTTACGCCATTGCCATTTGAGTGCCATAGCGCCAAGCATAGCCGCCTCACTCGATCCGGGAGTAGAACAACCAAGGGTAGTTTTAGCCTCTGGTGAATGCCAAAGATCTGCCAAAATACGCACACAACGATTTTCGATTTCTGCCGTTTGGGGGTATTCATCCTTATCAATCATATTTTTATCTATACACTCATCCATGATTTTATGAATTTCATCATCCAGCCATGTCTGACAAAAAGTGGCTAAGTTTTGACGAGAATTACCATCTAAAAGTAATTCGTCATGTAAAGCTTGATACACAGCCTTAGGACTTTGTTGCCCGTCTGGCATGCTAAACTTGGGCATGGCATTACCAAGTTCAATGGAAGCAAAAATGTCATCTTTAAAGGAACTACTCATATAACTCTCCTACTTTATTTATTTTTACGCCACTCTGGCTTTTTCATACTTTGGATAAGCATGGGAAGCCCCCCAAACACAATAAGTCCTGCTGCTACCAGCCCCACATAAAGAGTCGGATTACCCACAGGTAGCTGACTTGGCGGGAAAAAGCCCACAACCAAGGCAAAGGCTACACCTAAAAAGCCAATACCTGCCACTGTGCACAAACCAAAGTGCCCACCAGGCACCTTATAAGCACGGGGTAAATCCGGCTTTGTAAAGCGCAAACGAATGGCACTGGCGTACATCATCATGTACATCACCAAATAGAGTGTAATAGTCATGGCTGAAAGCACAAAAAATGCCACACTTACATTATCCATAATAAAATATAACGATGCTAAAACACTTACTATAACAGCTTGAGCAATAAGAATAACAATGGGAGCACCATTTTTATTGGTTTTTGCCATAACGGGGGGGATTTCTCCTTCATTGGCAGTTTCAAGCAAACCTTGGCTAGGGCCACTAATCCACGACATCACCCCCCCAAGTGCCCCAAAAGCCAATAAAAACGCTATGACGGGCGAAAGAAAATCCATAGAAAATTTCTTGAGCAAGCTATGAAAAGCCTGCATCAATCCAGAAGTGAGACTTATCTCCTCAGCCGGCAACACCGCTGCTATGGCCATCGAACCAAGGAAAAATAACAACAACACCACCAAGGAAGCCATTAAAAGCGCTGCCGGAAATTGCGTAGCAGGATTTTTTAGTTCCGTGGCGTGCACCGCATGCACCTCCACTCCGGCAAATAAAAGAATAATACCCGCTAAAAAAGCTATACTTCCAAGTCCGTGGATATGCGGAAAGAGACGAGCGTGCTGTCCTTCTTCTCCAGTTTTTACGCTAACCTCTCCTACTTCTTGCATAAAGGCAAGAGGATTACCACCATCTACCCAGAGCAGGCCAAGCACAATAATAAGAATGCCAGGGAGAATAGTTCCCAAAAGCACACCGTATTTTGTGATGGAGTTAGCAATGTTAGAGCCGGCTAAGGTTAAAAAAGTCGCCCCCCAATAAAAAATAAGAATAACTGAACCGGTAAAAGCACCGTCCTGCGCCAGCTCCGGCTTACCCACCACATAGGCAGCACACCCAGCAGCAAAGGCTAGCACTGTGGGATACCACACAACATTTTGTATCCATTGCAACCATATGGCAGTAAAGCCCATCCGAGCACCAAAAGCTTCCTTCACCCAAGTGTAAACGCCGCCCTTTTTGTCGCTAAAGGCACTTCCAAGCTCCGCAGCCACAAGAGACGCCGGCAAAAGAAAAATAAAGGTTGAAAACAAAATGTAAAAAATCATTGAGAGGCCCTCTTTTGCCATCATAGGCAAGCCACGCAAACTAACCACTGCCGCCACGGTCATGAGTGCTAAAGTAAAAACACTCATACTTTTTCTTTGCTGTTGCATAATACACTCTCCACTGTTCATATTTTTATATAAACTTGAATGTATTATTGCATTGTGTCAAGTATATCTTAGAAAAGTGATTACATCTACGTGCCTTGCTTATAAAAAATATATTTTGAATAGTAAAAAACATAATAAGATAAAAATAAAGCAAACAAAGTTACATTTATTAATATATAAATAAAAAAAAAAATCTTAAAAAAACAAAAAAATAATTTTCTATATGGTATTAACATACTATTGTAGACAATATAATTTTTATTTTTTGTATCAAAGTTTACTTTAATAATAATGTACACTCACCATGCAAAAATATATTTTATGGCATATATAAAAAAAGGTTCCTACACAATGTATATGAGGAGCCTTTTACATTATTATCATAAACAAAGCAATGGTAGCAATGCTTATTTTAGAGTGATATTTCTACTATACAAATTTTCCCTGTTGGCCCCCCTCCGTGAGACCCTACGCAACATATTACTCAAGAGGTCTCATTTTTTACTTTTTTGAAAATAGTTAAAAAATTCTTTTACTTTATTAAGGCGTGCGGTCACTTCGGGGGCTTCTTGTTCAACATTACCCTTTTCTATAAATTCAATCCTTTTCAAAAGCACACCTTCTTCTTTTTTCATATCTTCTTTAATTACTTTAATTTCATCCAATACCAAGGTTTTTTGATACGAATCCTGTACGGTTTTTAACTCTGCTTCTCTTAGCTCCAGGCGCTCACGAAGAATGCTAATACGCAAGAAAAAAATATCTTCAATATATTGAATACGTTTGAGTTTCTCTTCAACCTCAGCCACTAAAGGTTCTTGTGCCTGCACAGGAAAAGGCACCCATAAAAAGCATAATAATAGCAGATATTTCATAGTTACTCACAGCGTTTTTTGATGATTATGCCCTCAATAGTCCTGTAGCATCCACCACAGACTTATGCTTAGTAATGGCCTCTCGTGCTTGTATAAAGGGCGTATCCTGCACCAAGACACATACGACATCTGCAGTTTCAAGGGCTTCTTGCAAAGTATACAAGCACACATCTAAATCTATACATTCTTTAGGTAACTTTTCCACATGAGAAGAAACAGCCCCTACCGCAACACCAAGGGTAGCTATTTTTTGAACTATCTCAACAGCCGGACTATTACGAGTATCGCATGTGTCCGGCTTATAGCTTAAACCAAGACACGCCACACGCACCTCGGCTAAAGACTTTGTGGGATTTTGCGCCAAGACAGCAAAAATTTTATCCTTTACCTTCTCAAAAATCCACTCAGGCTTAGCATCATTTATGGCACGTGCGCTCTGAATAAGGCGTGTATATTCTTTATTACTATCCACAATAAACCACGGATCTACAGCAATGCAATGCCCACCAACACCGCAACCGGCCTGTAAAATATTCACCCGAGGATGTTTGTTGGCAAGAGTAATGAGTTCCCATACATCAACGTCGAGAAACTCACATAGCATGGAAAGCTCATTGGCAAAGGCAATATTCACATCTCGAAAGGCATTCTCCGTCAATTTACAAAGCTCCGCCGTACGCACTGTGGTAGTAGAAAGTGTGCCCTGTACAAAGTGCCCATACAGCTCACAAGCTTTTTGCGCTGCAAGCGGAGTAAGACCGCCAATAATCCTATCATTATGTATGAGTTCATGCATAATATTACCGGGCAATACCCGCTCAGGACAGTAAGCAACGTGCACATCGGCATTGCGTCCATCTTGCGGCATAAAGCACAAATCTTCACGCTGCTCAGCCAGCCACTGAGCCAGCTTTTCAGTAGTACCCACGGGAGACGTGGACTCCAAAATACCGACATTATCCTTTTCGCGCACAGGCGCAAGGGCATTTGCCACCGCCTCTATGTATTGTAAGTCGGGGCTTTGTGCTTCAGTAATGGGAGTTGGCACAGCAATAACATAGGTATCGGCCTTGTGCACTTGCATACTTGCTTGCAGAAATCCCTTAGCTACTACATAGTTAAGCATGCTTGCCACATCTGGTTCAGCAATATGCAATATGCCGCTATTTACCCTGCGCACAACCTCTTCACTGGTATCAGTACCAAAAACATGAACGCCTTGTGACGCAAGCAAAACTGCTGTGGGTAAACCAATATAGCCAAGACCTATAACAGACACTGTATGAGACATGTATAACCTTTTATATTATTACGCTAAATTTTTAATTATCGCTGCAATACGCTGGGCAGCCTTACCATCTCCGTAGGGATTGCACACGTCCTTAGAAGCACTATTTTTTTTACGAGCCTCCAAAAGCACTTTAACTGCCGCAACAATATTTTCTGTATTTGTTCCTACCAATTGCACAAGACCACTGGCAAGGGCTTCGGGACGCTCCGTCGTATCACGCATAACCAGCACAGGTTTTCCAAGAGAAGGAGCCTCTTCTTGAATGCCACCCGAGTCAGTAAGAATAAGTGTACTTTGTTGCATAAGATACACAAAGGAAACATAGTCAAGCGGCTCCAACAAGGTGCAATTTTCGCTCTTGCCCAAAATGTCATGTACAGGCCCTTGCACCTGTGGATTAAGATGTACAGGATACACAATATGTACATCGTCACGCATGGCAAGATGTTTTAATGCTTTGCAAATATTCGCAAAACCCGTCCCAAAATTCTCTCGCCTATGCCCCGTCACAAGAACTAAAGCCTTGTCAGTATGCACAAAAGGAAAAGTTGCTTGAAGTCGTGCTTGTAAATCCGCATCATGTGTAATTTTTTGCAGCGCAAAAAACAAGGCATCAATAACCGTATTTCCTGTTATATGAATATACTGCGCAGAAATATTTTCTTTCAAC
>CAYJHS010000078.1:0-10674 GCA_964369815.1 uncultured Desulfovibrionaceae bacterium | reverse complement strand
GGGTATGGGGGGAAGGAAACCCTTTTTGGGCGCTAGCAAAAAGGGTTTCCTTCCCCCCACAAAAAAAACTTATAAATACATCTCACGCACATCTTTTTGCATGGCGTGGAGTGGGCATGTTTTTGTGCACAGCCCACAGCTGATACATTCTTCTGGGGTAAAAATAACTTGGCGGTTTTCTACGTTTACTTGCAGTGCAGTGGTGGGGCACAGTGCTGTGCAAAAGCCACAGTGGATACATAGGGCATCATCGCGGCAAACTTTTTGTGCTACGCCAAGCACTTTGACGCCTTGGTCTTTAAGGTAGGCAATGCCTTGTTGTACGTCGGCTTTGTTGCCCATGAGTTCAAGGGTAAGTTTGCCTTCTTTGCGTGGGCTTATTTGCGCTTTGATGATGCTAAATTCTAAATGATATTTGCTGACAAGCTGACAGACAATGGGACTGCTAGAAATATCGGCGGCAAAAGTCAGGCGGACTTCTTGGTGGTGTCGTGCTTGGCTATTAGACATGATTATTTCCTTAAAAAAGCACCGAAAAAGAGTGTATTTACTCTTTTTCGGTGCAATTCAGATTAACGGTTGGTTTGCAAGAAAGATTTTGCTCTTTTGGCTTCGGCGGAAGTGGGATATTTTTTCATAAGTTCTTGCATACGTGCGGTGGCGGCTGCCTTTTGCCCAAGCTTGCTAAAGCTGATGGCTTGCTTCAAGTAGGCAGCTGGTGCACGTGCGCTTCTGGGGTAGCTGGTGATAACTTTATCGTAGGCTACGGCAGCTTCGTTGAACTTATTTTGTTGGAAGTTAGATTCGCCGATATAGTACCAAGCTCTGCCTACTTGTGGGTTGCTTGGGTATTTGCGTGTAAAGTCCACAAAGGCGGCTTGTGCACCTGAGTAATTGCGAGAGTTAAAAGCGGAGACGCCTTGGTTGTACAAAGCAGCAGCGCCGCTCACAGGTGTTGGCGGTGTGGATGCTTGTGGGGGCATGGGTGGGCGAGCCATGGGGGCGCCTGTGCTAGGCATGCTTTGGGACAGTGGGCTGTTCATCATGGGAGCGTCAAGGTTGAAGCTCAAATTGAGACTTTTTTCCACTTGCATAAGGGCGGCGTTGTGGCGGTTTAATCTGTCTACCACGCCACGGGTGCCACCAGCTACACGTAGCTCGTTCATTTGTGCTCTTAAGATATCAAGCTCTTTGCGCATGGATTGGGTTTGTGCTAAGGAGTCGGCCACGCCAGGTTGCATTTGGCGTAATTGTTGGTCTTGACTTTGCAAACGGGCTTGCAATTGGTCATAGTCTGAACGGGTCGTGCAACCCCCCATGAACACTAATAAGCAACTTGCCACAACGACAGTGCGTGTAATTGTTTTTTGCATTTTTTATACCTCTCTCTAATTAGTTGATGCTAAAAATGGACACTAAATTTCGCTACTATTGGTACAATTATTTTCCGTTTCTGGCAATGGCGTTTTGGACGCTTTTTTTCGTCCAATTATAAGGTAGATTATGCCACCAATAACTGGAACAAAAACAACGAGTAAGAACCAAAGGGATTTCTCTTGTTCGTTACTAAAATAGTGATTTCGCACATGCCAAATGGAGTATAAGTTGGGCAACATAGGGACTAAAAGTACTAGAAAATGCCACCATTGCATGTTATTTCTCCTGTTTTTGAGCACGGTCAAGGGCGTACATGGCAAGGCAAGTGAGTAGGGCGCCGATACAAATGGCAATATCTGCCACATTAAAAGCCGGCCAATGCCACGCACCCACATAAAAGTCTAAAAAATCCACCACAGCGCGAAAGCGTATGCGGTCAATAAGATTGCCTAATGCACCGCCAAGTACAAGGCCAAGCCCCATAAAGAGCAAGACACAATGTTTAGAGGTGCGTACTAAATAATAGATGGCCAAGGCGGCAATGAGCGTTGCCACAAGGAAGAGCCAAAATTGCCACTCAATGTCAGAGCGATTTAAAAAACCAAAGGCCGCACCACGATTATAAATGTGCACAAGGTTAAAAAAACCGTCAATGATAGTGACGCTTCCTTGCTGTGGCAAGGCTGGTATGATGAGCCACTTTGTCAGCTGGTCAAGAAATATGATGACAGCGGCAACAGCAGCAACAATTTTATAACGCATGTTTATGCTATATTCCTAAGAGTTTATTAAAACTTGGGTACAACGTGGGCATAGTGTTGGATGCTCCGTTACTGTGCCAAGTTCTGTGCTGTAAATCCAGCAACGTTCGCACTTTTCCCCGTAAGCTTTTTCTACGTGAATGGCAAGCCATTCCACATCTTCAAAACGCACAACGGATTAACCTTCTTGCTCTGCTTTTTGGGCATGGGCAAGGGGCAAGCTTATGTATTGTGATACAATGCCAATGGCCCGCATGTCTGCGTTAAGAGTTTGTAATGCTTGCAAAATATCCGCATCTGCATAGACAGTCACACGAGTGTCTAAGGAGTGCCCCACGGTACCGTCTTTGCGGAGGGGTTCAATGGCACGAGTGACGGCACTGCGTACCTTAAAGAGCATTGCCCACTGCTCAAGGGTTGCTTCGTCTAAAAGCACCCCTTGCTTTTGTAGTTCTTCGGTGAAAAGCGGAGGCAAGGCAAAGACCGTGGTGAGGGGCGCTGCTTTGTCATCATTGCCCTGTTTGCGTAAGGCTTCGGGCACATGGTCATAGACTTCTTCGGCGGTAAAGCTCAATATGGGAGCCATATCTCGCACGAGGACGCATAAAATAAACCACAAGGCTGACTGCGCTGAACGGCGCTCTTTGCTTTGGGTACCGGAGGCGTACAGACGGTCTTTAAGAATATCCAAGTAAGTAGCCGACAAGTCCGTAGCGCATAAGTTGTGTAAGGTATGGAAAATTTTATGGAATTCAAACTTAGTGTAGGCTTCTTGTATACGGATATGCGCTCTTGCCACAACGTCTAAAGCGTGGCGGTCAAGGGGATCCATATCCACTGGGGCTACCAAGGTATCAATAGTTAAGTCATTGATATTTCCTAAAATATAACGGCAGGTGTTGCGTATGCGGCGATAGGCATCCACAAGGCGGTTGAGAATTTCATCAGAAATACGGATGTCCTCGCGATATTCCACAGAAGAAGCCCAAAGGCGAATGATTTCTGCACCAAACTTGGCAATAAGCTCTTGGGGAGCAATGACATTGCCAATGGATTTTGACATTTTCAGTCCTTTGCCATCCACCACATAGCCGTGGGTGAGCACAGCTTTGTAGGGGGGGACTTCACGAGCAACCATAGAGGCAAGCAGGGAAGAGTGGAACCAACCACGATGCTGGTCTGAGCCTTCTAAATAAAGATCAGCGGGGAAAGATAGTTCTTTACGCTTTTCTACCACGGCGGCAAAGCTTGTGCCGGAGTCAAACCATACGTCCAAAATATCGCTTTCTCTCTTCCAATTTTTGCTTTGGCACTTGGGGCAGGTCAGTCCTTCTGGTACAATATCAGCAAGCTCGCTTTCATACCAATAGTCGCAGCCTGTAGCATGGGTGGCAAAGCGGTCTGCCATAGCGTGCATCCAGTCACTGTCATGCCATGCTTCACCACAAGATTCACACAGCAAAGCCACAATGGGCACGCCCCATTGACGTTGGCGTGATATGCACCAATCAGGGCGGGCTTCAATCATATTATAGATACGCTCTTCGCCCCAAGTGGGTATCCACTGTACGTCATTGGTAATGGCGGCTAGGGCACGTTTGCGCAAGTCATTTTTTTCCATCCCAATAAACCATTGGGTGGTAGCACGGAAAATCACTGGTTTTTTGCAACGCCAGCAGTGAGGGTAGGAGTGCTCAAGTTGTGAACCATGTAATAAATGTCCAACTTCTTGTAATTTTTCCACTACTTTTGGATTTGCCTCAAAGACCGTAAGTCCGGCAAAATAGCCTACACTCTCTAAAAAGCGTCCAGCATCATCAAGGGGAGAGTATATTTCAAGGCCATACTTTAGACCCACTTCGTAGTCTTCCCGTCCGTGACCGGGAGCTGTGTGTACACAGCCGGTGCCGGCATCAAGGGTGACGTGTTCCCCAAGAACAATGGGGGACAGACGGTCATAGAAAGGATGGCTGGCTTTGATTCCCTCCAGTGCGGTGCCTTTGGCTTCAGCTACGATATTATATTCTTCCCATCCAAAGGTCTTGGCAGAGCTTTCCACTAAGTCCTTGGCAAGAATATAAAATGCATCACCAACCTGTACAAGTGCATAATCAAATTCTGGATGCACACATACAGCCATATTGTCTGGGAGCGTCCAAGGGGTGGTCGTCCAGATAATGACAGCGCTGTTTTTCCCTGCTGTTTGGGGAAATACTTTTTGTAAGTGTCCATCATGAATAGGGAAGCTTACAAATATTGATGGAGAAGTGTGATTATAATACTCCACTTCAGCTTCTGCTAGTGCTGTATGGCAAGAGCAGCACCAATAAATGGGCTTTTTACTGCGAGCTAAACTGCCCACGGCAGAAACGTCAGCCAAGGCATGGGCGGTGGCGGCCTCGTAGCCTGGGTCCATACTCATATATGGCTCTTCCCACACCCCAAAAACACCGAGACGCTTAAATTCTTTGCGCTGAATGTCTATCCACTTTCCTGCGTACTTACGGCAGGCTTTGCGGACCACGTGGGCAGGCAATTCTTTCTTTTTTTCACCAAGTTCATGTTCCACTTTTAATTCAATGGGCAGACCATGGCAGTCCCAGCCTGGCACGTACTCAGCGGCATAGCCCTGCATATTTTTTGATTTAACAATAATATCTTTGAGAATTTTATTCAGTGCCGTGCCCATGTGGATATGTCCATTGGCATAGGGAGGGCCGTCATGCAGCCCATAGCGACCTTGAGAGCCGGAAGCTTGCACCATGCTTTCATAGGCTTTTGTTTTTTCCCAGCGCTTGAGCATTTCAGGCTCTTTTTGCACAAGGTTAGCTTTCATAGGAAAGCGAGTGGCGGGCAGATTTAAGGTGTTTTTGTAATCACTCATGAATGTATTCTCCAAAGACGTGGAAGTTTATTTGATGTAGCAAATAGAATTGCCACTTATGGCATGAAAAGTAGCAAGCGTCAAGAAAGGAGATTGTGGGTACGCTGTGGTTGCAACGGCACAAAGCGTAGGGGGTAATCTCATAAAAAAAGCCGGAATTGCTTCCGGCATTGTCTTTTTTCTTTTGTAAGCAAAAGGAAGTTTAACGTAAAAGCTCCACAAGGAAGAGTGAAATTTGTGGGAAAATTGTGACAATAGCCAGCGTTCCTACTTGTACACCAAGGAATAGCCACGATTCTCTGATAATTTCACCAATACTTACCTTACAAACGGGCGCCGCAATCCATAGCTGTGGCCCCATAGGTGGTGTTACTTCGCCAATGATGGAACAAAATACCCCTAAGGTACCATATAAAGCTGGGTCAATGCCAAGGGAGTAGACGCTTGGTAAAAAGAGCGGCAAAACAATAACAACCATGGGGAAGCTTGAGAAGAAAAAGCCCATGACGAGGAGCAGTGCTTGCACGGCAAAAAGGAAGGCCATAGGGCCAAGATTCATGTCGATAACAATTTCACTGATGGTTTGTGGCAAGCCCACATAGCCAAGCACACGACCAAAAAGCTCGCCACCAATAACCAAGAAATAAATCATACTACTTAGGCGCACTGTATCCACGAGTACTTTGAGGAATACAGGCCAGGTCATTCCCTTATAAACAAATATGCCCAAAAGCAGAGCGAAAAAAGCTGAAACCGAGGCAGCTTGTGTGGGACTGAAAACCCCTGAATAAATACCGCCAAGGATAATGAGTGGCATACAGAGGATAGGGAGAGATTTTTTGAAAGAATCAAAACGCTCCGCCCAAGTGGCCTGAATTTCACTGCGATAGCCACGCTTTTTGGAAACCCAAACAGCGGCAAAGCACATCATGATGGCAGCAAGGAGCCCAGGGCCAAAACCTGCGGCAAAAAGATCTGGCACAGAAACCCGATTACTACTGCCAAAAACAATCATAAAGATACTTGGAGGAATAACAGCACCAAGGCCTGCAGAAGTAACGGCAAGGCCGGAGGCAAAGGGGCGTGAGTAGCCTGATTTTGCCATCATGGGTACAAAGACTGTGCCTAAAATAGCAAGACAAGCGGTGGCAGAGCCTGAAATGGAGCTCAAAAAAGCTGCAAAAAGACAAATGGCTACAGCCATACCGCCCGGAAAGTGCCCCACCATGCGATTCATAAAATCTCGCAAATGGTGCATGCCACCACTTTTTAAGATAAAGTTACCGGCTAAAATAAAGAAAGGCATAGCTAGCAAGGGATAACTACTAATGGTGGTATAAAAAACTTGCGAAATATTTCCGATGGGAAAGCTCATGGTAGTGGCCATAATTACAATGGAGCCAATACTAAAAGCCACTGCCAATGGAGAACCTATTAAAAATAGTATTACAATGGAAAATAGGGCTACGTAATCAATTATTGCCATGGTAGCCTCTCACTTTAGAACATGTTGTATATGTAGTGTTATGCTGCGCTTTCATTATGGTAGTGTCCTTTTACTTTTCTCATTTCCTTTTCTTCAGCATCGTTTTCTTTTTTGCTATAATCGGTTTTAAGCACAACCATCAGTTGGTAAATGGCAAAGGCGGTAAAAATGCCCATGCCAAGAGGGATGCAGCTTTCTACAATCCAGCGCGGCACATTGATAACTCTTACAACGACCATGTCAAAGTCATATATTTGCTTAGTGAAAACTACACCACCCCAAGTAATGACTATACCAAAAATAATGGTGGCAATACAGTTGATGATTTCGCACACTTTACGAGGCCAACCGTAAAGGTGGTCACGTGCAGCGTCCACAGATACATGCTCACCTTCAGGCAAAATAGGTCCGGCCATCATCATGACCGACCAAATGGTGAGCCAAATGGGTAAATCAAACATAATATCAACGGACATATTAAAGCCGGCGCGTAAAATAATTTCAAAAAAATTGACGCTGATACCTATAAAGAAAACAATTCCCCAAATTTTCGGCCAAAAATCCTTAATCCATGCGTGTACATCTTTTCCTGACATATAATCCCCACTTTGTTGGGTTTTGTGATTTTGCCCTATACACTTGGCAAAACCTTATGAATCGTTGACAAAAGAAAATGTGACTGAAAAGCAAGAGTAGATGAAGCTTTATATTACTGATAAATAGTCGATTTTCTAGTTCTGCCCTGCACAGCAAGCTTTTTTAAGTGTAATATTTTTGCAAATGCGTATGCATAAAACTCAAAAAATGCTGTGCAGGACCTTTTCTTTTATCAACAAAAACCCCAAGTATTTATTATAAATTCTTGGGGTTATGCTTGAATCCGATTATTTTACATCTCTTGTACTAGTGAAAGCTTCGATTAACTTGGGATCCAAGTCTTTCAAAGTTTCAGCACTAGCTTTGTTGAGGGTGTCTTTCATATATTGCATGGCTTCAGGAGTCATTTTTACAAGAGTTGTTGTGGGGTTTTTGTCCCACCATTCAACAGCTTTGACTTCTTTTTTGTTGTAATAGTCAAAGACGTCAATGGTATTAATGACTGTCATCATGACTTCACGCTCTTTTTCAGGTAAGGAATTCCACCATTTGGCATTCACGAGCAGGGCTTGTGGACATAAACTGAAAGGAACGGGCAACATGAATTTGGTTAAGCGTGGTAAACCAAGATAGTCGTATGAAAAAATATCCATGGTTAAACCGTCAACCATGTTGGTTTGCAAGGCAGATACAACTTCGGTATACGGAAGTGCAACAGGAACAGCACCAAGCTTTTGCAAGGAGTTGCTGTAGGTTTTTTGACCAGTGTAGGAAATTTTCATGCCTTTAAGGTCGGCAAGGTCAGCACCTGGGCTTTTCTTACTCCAAAGCCAGAAGTGACCGATGGTGTTTGTCCATTTAAGAATTTTGAAGCCTTTCTCTTTTTCTAGCTTTTCTTGTTTAGCTTTCCAAATAGGGGTATTCATAACACGGAGGAAATGGTCAAAGTCTTTTACCAAACCAGGGGCAGTAACGGCTTGCCAATCGGGGTCAAAAACTTCCATGTAAGGAGGAATTGTATAAGTAAATTCACCTGCGCCAGTAGCAATAGCGTTGATGGCGTCTCTTGGGTTTTTTACAATGTCGCCAACCCAGCGCATTTTATACTTACCACGCAAGGTGGGGTGATTACGCATATTAAAATCAAGCGCTCCAAAGTAAATCCCTACGGTTTGCCCTTCAGCATAGGCAGCAGCAGCGTTGTACGGTTCAGAGAAAAATAACTTTACTTCCTTGGCAGCTAAGGCTGTGCTAAGGGTAACGCTAAGAGTAAGCAAACAAAGACAGAGCACTTGACAACTTTTCTTAAAAAAATTCATGAATTCTCTCCTTTACAGGGTTTATGTTGCTACTTTCACCAACAAAGTAAAAGTTTCTGGAACAAGCATAGTATAGTAAGAAACTTATTGCAATAAAATATACAAAAAAAATCAAAATTACACAAATTTAGCTAAAAAAAATATTAATGTATACTAAAATTGTATCCAAATCAAGTCAAAAATCAAAAAATCAGTACAGCATGTTTTGTTTTTCACATGCTCGCTGTTTGTAGGTTTTATTGTGGTAACTCGCTTAAAATATAGAGAGTTAATTTCTTGAAATTTTTTTTTTGAAAGTGTTACTGCAAGTGAAGGTGTTTTTAGGGCAAATAATGATCTGCATGTGATTTTTTGCACAATATAATTAGAGCGAAATTTGAGCAATAAGGGTGTTTATCTAAGAGTCAAATGGTGGCACAAGTTTTCCACTGGTTTTTAGTATTTGATTTTTTGACACAAAAAAGGCCGCACAATGCGGCCTTTGCTGCCAAGAAGCGAGAGGCGAGCTTCTTGGGGTGTGGTTGAGAATCAAATAAAACCACAGCTGTTAAAGGTGTTGTACCTTAACCTCTAGAAGGTTTTATAAATTTATCTTCAAAAGCACAGGAATAAGTAACACTGTTGGCTTCTGTCGCGCCTGTTTTTAGGCGCATCAGAAGTCTGTTACGTTTCTCCAAATACTTTATACACCCTTTACTCTACAAAAACTAATCTGCTTGTCGGCGAATAAAAGCCGGCATATCATATTCGTTTTCGTCAAAAACAAACTCTTCAGAACCAGGTTTGTAACTGCGTTGGGTGCCCATCATATGACCCTTCCGCACATAGGGGGGGAGTTCACTTTTGCCGTCGTACCAATTTTCTACGGGAATGCGACGGCGTGAACCAACATCATGTCTTTCTTCGTGAACAGGTTCTTGTATAGCCTCTTGCATGGGAGCAGGTTGACGACGTAAACCTTGAGAGGGCATGGCGGCACGAGGGCCAGGCTGTGCAAAATTTGTCACGTGGCTAACGGGCTCCTCTTCCATGTCTATGTGAGTAACAGATTCGATGCCGGTAGCTACAACAGTGATGCGCAGCTCATCGCCCACTTCATCATCAAAGACCACACCAAAGATGATGTTACAATCTGGGTGTGCGGCTTCACTAATAATATCACCAATTTCTTTAATTTCATCACCGGAAATATCTCTAGAAGCTGTGATGTTGTAAAGTACAGCTCTTGCTCCTTCAAGGGAAACATCTTCTAGTAGCGGGCTCATAATTGCACTCTTGGCAGCTTCGCGCGCTCTATTTTCGCCGGTGGCAAGGCCGGTACCCATAAGAGCAAGACCGGATTCTTGCATGACGGTATGTACGTCAGCAAAGTCAAGGTTAATCATGCCTTCTTCCATAATAACGTCGGAAATGCCTTTTACTGCATAAAAGAGAACGTCATTGGCTTTTTTGAGCATTTCTGTAAAAGGTGCCTTTTTAGGGGCAAAAACCAACAAACGATCATTGGGGATGGTAATAAGGCAATCTACATGTTGACGCAATTCTTGCAAGCCTGCGTCAGCTGCTGCACGGCGTTTTGTGCCTTCAAAGCCAAAGGGCTTTGTGACAACACCCACAGTGAGGGCCCCAAGTTCTCTTGCTACTTGTGCAATAATGGGGGCTGCGCCTGTACCTGTACCACCGCCCATACCGGCAGTGACAAAAACCATGTCGGCACCGTCCAATACTTCACGGATAGCTTCCACGCTTTCTAGGGCAGCTTCTTTACCCTTGTTGGGGTTAGCACCGGCACCAAGGCCACGAGTTAATTGCTCGCCAAGTTGTACTTTGTGGGGTGCAGCGCTTTTGTTTAGAGCTTGTAAGTCTGTATTGGCACAAATAAAAGTAACATTTCTAAGTCCTGAGGTAATCATGTTTTGCACAGCATTACCACCGCCGCCGCCAACGGCGATAACTTTAATTTTCGCACTACCCGCAAAAGATTCACCAAAGTCTAATAATTCCATAAGCCTCTCCTCTCTTAATAGAAACAAAATTATTTATGATATGTCTTGAAGCCATTTTTTCATACGTGAAAGCACGCTATCAAACATGGTGGTTTCATGACTTGTAAATACTTTTTGTCCCTGATTTTCCTTTTCTGCCCCATAACGCAATAGACCAACCGCTGTTGCAAATTTAGGACTATTTACCTGTTCCTTAAGTCCCCCCACTTGGCGCGGATTGCCAATACGTGTGGGTAGATTAAAT
>CAYJHS010000077.1:0-10814 GCA_964369815.1 uncultured Desulfovibrionaceae bacterium | reverse complement strand
CCCTCCCCCCAGTAAATAAAAAAAGACAATAAGCTTAAAATATAGACAAAAAACAATACTTGCACCTTGACGCACTTTGAGCGATACTATGAGGAGCACACGAGTGACTTTCAAAAATTTTTAAAGAGGATAGTATGTCAAAAGTCAATAAAGTAATACTTGCCTATTCTGGCGGTTTAGATACTTCTGTTATTTTAAAATGGTTAATTGAAACATATAATTGTGAAGTTATAACCATGACAGCCGACCTTGGGCAAAGTGAAGACTTATCGGGCGTTGAAGAAAAGGCCTTAAAAACCGGTGCCAGTAAAGCTTATGTGGAAGATTTACGCGAAGAATTTGCCCGTGATTATGTCTTTCCCATGATGCGCGCCTGTGGTCTGTATGAAAGCCGTTATCTTCTTGGCACTGCCATTGCTCGTCCGCTCATTGCCAAGCGCTTGGTGGAAATTGCTCGTAAAGAAGGGGCTACCGCTGTAGCGCACGGTGCTACTGGTAAAGGGAACGATCAGGTACGTTTTGAATTTTCTGTGAACGCTCTTGCGCCGGACATTCGTGTTATTGCACCTTGGCGAGAATGGGATTTAATGTCTCGCACAGCCCTAAATTCCTTTGCTGAAAAGCATAATATTGCCATTTCTTCCGCTGCTAAACGTTATAGCATGGACGAAAATATGCTACATTGCAGTTTTGAAGGCTCCGAGTTGGAAGATCCAGGCGCCGTGCCCGACGCATTGTGCCATAGGCTTTGTGTCAGTGTAGAAGATGCCCCTGATACACCAGAGACTATTACCATTGATTTTGAACGTGGTAATCCTGTGGCTGTGGATGGCGAGGCCATGTCCCCTGCAACTATTATTAAGCATTTAAATGCCTTGGGTGCAAAGCATGGCGTTGGGCGTCTTGATATGGTAGAAAACCGTGTGGTGGGTATGAAGTGCCGTGGGGTGTACGAAACTCCCGGTGGTACCATCCTTTATGCGGCTCACCGTGACCTTGAAGGCCTGTGCCTTGACCGTGAGGTGCTTGCCACTCGTGACTTACTTGTGCCACGTTACTCCACCACCATTTATGATGGTTTTTGGTTTGCACCTGAACGTGAAGTTATGCAAGCTCTTATGGATAAAGCGCAGGAGTTTGTCACAGGCAGCGTAACTTTAAAGCTCTATAAGGGTAATGTTATTCCTTTGTGCCGTACTTCGCCGTACAGCCTGTTCTCTCATGACTTGGCTACTTTTGAAGAAGACGAAGGCGCTTATGACCATAAGGACGCTGCGGGCTTTATCCGGCTTGATGGTTTGCGTTTGCGCACTATAGCGGGCATGAAGCAGAAAATGAACTTAAAATAAAAATGAGAAAGAGTTATGCCTAAAAATAAGTCTGCGGAAAATCCTTCTAAAAATGCAGCTTGGGGCGGGCGTTTTGCCAAGGGGCCAGAAGCGAGTGTTGCGGCGTATACAGAGTCTTGTTCTTATGACAAGGCGCTGTATGCCCATGACATTGCTGGCTCCACGGCACATGCGCAAATGCTTGGAAAGCAAGGTGTCATAACTAGTGATGAAGCCGAAACTCTTGTAAAGGGGCTTGAAGTTGTCCGTAAGGAAATAGCCTCAGGTGTCTTTGAGTGGAAGGAAGCTCTTGAAGATGTGCATATGAATATTGAAGCGCGCCTCACAGAAATAGTGGGCGATGTGGGAAAAAAAC
Organism: uncultured Desulfovibrionaceae bacterium; assembly: GCA_964369815.1. Lineage (GTDB taxonomy): Bacteria > Desulfobacterota > Desulfovibrionia > Desulfovibrionales > Desulfovibrionaceae > CAYJAD01. Next base: position 9,110 of record CAYJHS010000077.1, on the reverse strand, counting down.
TGCACACAGGGCGCAGTCGTAACGACCAAGTTTGCCTTGCTTTCCGCCTTTTTGTTTCAGACAATATTCGAGAATGGTTGAGTTTAACCCACAATTTAATTGCTACTTTTGTGGAACGTGCCAAAGAACATAAGGATACTATCCTGCCAGGCTATACGCATTTACAGCCGGCGCAGCCCGTGAGTCTTGCACAGCACTTGTTAGCTTATGCCTTCATGCTTCGTCGTGATTATGAGCGTATGCAGGATTGTGAAAAACGTGTGCGTATTTCTCCTCTTGGAGCAGCGGCATTGGCAGGCACAACTTATGATTTAGATCCGGCTTTTGTGGCAAAAAAACTTGATATGTATGGTGTTTTTCATAACTCTATGGACGCTGTAGCTGACAGAGATTTTTTGGCAGAAACGCTCTTCACCGCCTCATGCACAATGATGCATCTTTCTCGCTTTTGTGAAGAAATATTGTTGTGGGCAAATCCGGCCTTTGGCTTTATTACTTTGCCTGATGAATACGCCACCGGCTCTTCCATTATGCCACAAAAGAAAAACCCTGATGTGGCAGAACTTATGCGGGGAAAAGTAGGGCGAGTGTATGGTAGTTTGATGGCAATGCTTACTACTCTTAAGGGGTTGCCTTTGACCTATAACAGGGACTTGCAAGAAGACAAAGAACCTTTCTTGGATGCCAATACCACCGTGCAAAACTCTTTGATCCTTATGGCGGGCATGCTTGGGGCACTGACTTTTCGTAAGGAGCGTATGTATGCAGCCTGCAAGGCCGGTTTTTTGAATGCTACGGAACTTGCTGATTATCTTGTAACCAAGGGGATTGCCTTTCGTGAGGCGCATCACATTACTGGTACAGCCGTTGCCCTTGCAGAGAAAAAAGGTATAGGCCTTGAGGATTTAAAGCTTAGTGACTTGCAAAGCATTTGTAAGGATATTGAGGAAGATGTCTTTGCCATTTTAGACTATAAAGCTGCCGTGTTGCGCCGCAATACACATGGAGGCACTGGGCCAAAATCTGTAGAAAAGCAATTGAAGGATATGAAGGAATGGCTTTCTTCCCATTAACAGGCAGTTGAAAAAGTGCAATCTGCTTCGTCAGACTTTTTTTTGCTACGGTCGAGTACCAGAAAAGTACACTCCCTTCGCAAAAAACTTCGTCGTCCTTGCATCTTACACTTTTTGAACAGCCTGTTTAACTAGGTGTTTGAAGAAGAATCGTCTAAGTGCGGCTACCACTAGCCTACAGGACGTACGACCAAGCATTCTTAAAGGAGAGGCATGCTCAGCAAGAAAACACTTTGGCTGTGCTTTAGGCGCACATGGAGTCTTGGTGCGGCTATGTCTACACGAGGTATGCACCGTGTAGGGCTTTTGCATGCTCTTGACCCAGCCCTTAAAGAAATACATGATACTCCTCAGGCGTTAAATGCTGCTCGATGTCGCTATCTTGGGCATGTGCGTACGCATCCTTTGATGGCCTCGACCTTAGTGGGGCTTTTTATCGCCTTAGAAAAGGACGTGGCTGCTAAAAAACTCCCCACAGGTGGCTTTGAAAAAATGCTTTTCACAACGGCTACCACACTCTCTGCCATTGGGGATTCTTTCTTTAGCGGTTCACTGTTGGTTTTTTGGGGGTTGTTTTGTGCTTTAGCGATTGTTTGGGGGCATTTCGAGCTTGTACTTTTTTGTACGCTTTTCATAAGTTTGTTGGCCTTTTTATTCCGTATTTGCTTATTTTTTGCAGGTGTACAAAGAGGCTTGCTGGTTTTACAAACATTGCGTAAAATAAACCTTATTAACTGGGCAGATGGTTTAAAAAACGTCAATGCTATACTTGTGGTGTTTTTTTTAGGAAAGCTCTTTATTGAAAGTCAGATACTTACATGGTACGGAGAATTCTTTGCTTTGTTGTGCCTTTTAGGTACGGCTTTTCTTATTCATAAAACACGGATTTCAAGACTTATTTTTCTCATGGCTGGCTTTATAGCTTTCATGTTTTATGAAGGAATGTTTTTCGTACCATTTGCGCTTTAATATATGAAAAATGCAATTATAAAAGGAGGTATTCATGAATTATGAAGTAGCGAATAGTTATTCACGATTGGATGTAAAAGTTTATGCTCCCTTGGGATTGCACGCACAGCCAGCAGCAAAGCTTGCAGCAGAAATACAGTTTTTTAATGCAGACATCATGGTACAATGCGGTAAAAATACGGCAAATGCCAAAAGTATGTTAGATTTATTAACTCTTGGCGCTGTGCCGGGGAGTGAACTCTTTTTCTATGCCAAGGGAGAAGATGCCGATGCGTGTTTAATGCGCATTGCAGAGCTTTTTTCTTCGGAATTTAAGGAATAATTATGGCTCGTTCACAGCTTAATGGAACTGCTGTTGCTCCGGGTATTGCCATTGGTAAAATTGTGCGTACCCATAACGAAGCACAGGTCAGTGAATGTTTTGTTTCTTCAGATCAAGTACAAGGAGAAATTGAAAAATTACGTGCAGCTGCTAAAGCTGTGGGAGAAGACTTACTACTAAGTAAGGCCAATTCACAGTTGGCTGAACACAGTGCTATTATCCAAACCCATATCATGATTAGCAAAGACCCTCGTCTTTTGGATGATGCTGAAGAATTTATTCGTAGTCAAAGGCTGTGCGCTTCATGGGCTTTGGACAAAGCTATTGAAGCTCTTTGCGCTGCTTTTTTAGATATTGATGATCCATATTTACAGGACAGAGCTCTTGACTTGCGCGCGGTGGGTGTGCGTTTACAATGCCGCCTTGCGGGTAAGGAATATCTTCCACTTATGGATGAAGCCCCCAGCATTCACATGGCCGACGATCTATCACCAGTGGATACCTTTGACCTTCCAGTACACAGAATTTTAGCCTTGGTTATGGCTGAAGGCGGAGTAACATCACATACTACAATCTTAGCTCGTGCGTTAAAAATTCCTGCCATAGTAGGAGTGACGGGCATTTTAGAGGTAGCAAAGGAAGGCGATCTTGTCATTGTAGATGCCTTAAATGGTTCAGTATATATTGATCCTGATGAACAGGAATTAGAGCTTTTTTATCAAAAAAGGGCTGAGTATGCAGCATGGGAAGAAGGCGTGTGCCGTACCGCTCACCTTGTGGCACAAACACAAGATGCTGTAAGTATTGAAGTGCAGGCTAACTTAGAAAATAGCGCAGAGCTAGAAAATCTTACGAGTTATGGTGCCGAAGGTATTGGGTTATATCGTACCGAGTTTGCCTATATGCGCGCCAGAAAACTCCCCACTGAAGAGCAACTCTAGACAGAATATAGTGAAGTTGTAAAAAGAGCTTACCCGCAGCGGGTAGTTTTTCGTGTGCTTGATGTGGGTGCTGACAAAATGCTGGATAGTAAAACCCCCATCAAAGAAAATAATCCTTCCTTGGGCGTACGAGGTTTCAGGTATTGCTTGCGCCATCATTCCATATTGCGCCCACAGTTGCGGGCTTTTTTACGTGCCGCTGTACACGGAAATATGGCTATCATGGTACCCATGATTTCTTGTTTGGAAGAAGTGCATAAGGTCAAACACATTTTGAGAGAAGTGCGGCAAGAGCTGTATGTTCAAGGTATTGAGCATGCTGAAACCTTGGCTCTTGGCTGTATGATTGAAGTGCCGGCGGCAGTAGTTCTTGCTGGTGCGCTGGCTCGTGAGTGTGACTTTTTGAGCATTGGCACCAACGACCTTGTAAATTATCTACTGGCTATTGACCGTGGTAATAAACATGTGGCCTATTTACATCAACCCTTACATCCTGTCGTGAGTCAATCCATCAAAGGTATTATTGATAGTGCCCATAGAGAGGGAGTAGGGGTGTCTGTGTGTGGTGAAATGGTCACGGATCCTTATTGTTTAGCTATGCTTGTGGGTTTTGGTGTGGACAGTGTCTCTGCTACGCCCAAATATATTCCTGCCGTGAAACATCTTATACGTCAGCTTCATGCAGAAAAATGTCGCAATATGGTGCAAAATGTCCTCACAAGCTATGATAGTGCTACTAGTGCACGTATCATTGCTAAAACATTACAATTAAATACAGATTATACTTTTTATACTTCAATGATTTCCACCCATGGATAAATTATGTCAAAGAAAAATGCTCCTTCCACCATCGCTCCCAATAAAAAAGCGCGCCATCTTTATGAACTTAGTGACTTTTTAGAAGCTGGTATCAGCCTCACCGGGCCAGAAGTGAAAAGCTTACGTGCCGGTAAGGTAAACTTTATGGATAGCTATGTGGATTTTAAAAATGGTGAAGCCTTTGTAGTTGGCTTGCACATTGCCCCTTATGATAATGCCACTTATGTGGTGCAAAATCCCACACGAGACAGAAAACTTCTGCTACATGCTCGTGAAATAATAAACCTTGCTGCTAAAGTAGAACAGAGAGGGCTTACCATTGTACCTGTAAAGCTTTACTTTAAGCAAGGCAAGGTGAAACTCGAGATTGCCGTTGGACGGGGGAAAAAACTCTTCGATCACCGTGAAACCCTTAAACGAAAAGCTGAAGAACGAGACACAGAAAGAGCTCTTTCTGGAAAGTATTAATATTTTTTTGTGGGGGGAAGGAGAACCCTTTTGCTAGCGCCAAAAAGTGTTCTCTTTCCCCCCACACCCCCCATCCTCTCCCAAAACGCACCCATTTCCTTACTTTTTGGAATGGATGAAAAGTATGTAATGCTTTTTAATATTCTAGTATTAAACATTTTTTTATTTACGCAGTAAATGTAAAAATGCAATGAAAGTTTTTCCCCCAGAAATTTATTAATTAACTATCATGGACAGCTTATGGAAGTACACGAACACAGAGCCCCCCTGCAGGCCTTACTTCTTTGGCAGTCCTTGGCACTTTTTTGGTTTTGTGGTCTTTTTGCAGCTTGTTATCCGCTCATGGGGCTTAGCCTTTCTGCTCTTTTTCTTTGTATTGATAGCCGTTTATGGCGTATTCCTGCCCTTTGTGCGGCACTAGTAATTTTTTTAGCTGGGGTTTTAGCTATTGCTTCTACCATGCCCAAACGTCCTGCGAGCTCGGATGTTGCGACATGGACTGAAGGCTCTAACGGAAGCCCTCTGAATGTGCGTCTTGAGGGGACTGTGCATTTTGTACAGAGTTTGCCTGATAGTCGATTGCGTATTTTTCTCAAAGATGTTAATGTGGTAGATGCGCCTACCGAAAAAAAACTCCCCGGTTTAGTTGCTTGGACGTGGGAGCAGGGTAAGGATAGAAAAGCGCGCTCTGGATTGCCTAATCTATGGACAGAACATGCTCGTCCCTTGGCTGGGGAAATGGTGCGCATCACTGCAAAAATTCGTAGTACAGAAGGCTCTGTAAATCCATACACTTCTGATATTGGGAGCTATTGGCAAAGACAAGGAGTGTTTTGGCGTATTTGGACAAGGGGAGAGCGGGGCAATCCGGAAATTTTTGGCACTGCCACACACTCAGCAAAAGTACGTGATGGTGTACGTAAAAAGCTTAATACAGCGCTTTTTGCTGCTCAACCTTTGGTGGATAATAGTCAAGCCTTAGCCTTTATCCCTGCATTACTCATGTATGAAAGGTTTTTTTTACATCAAGGCACACTAGAGAAAATGCAGGGTGCTTCTTTACTACACTCCTTAGCTCTTTCAGGGCAACATCTTACTTTTATAGTTTATTATGCTATTTTTATTATCTTTTGTGTACGTTTTATATGTCCGCAAGTATTTTTATATATGCCAAGTAATAAACTTATTGGACTTTTATCTCTTCCTTTAGCTTTGATTTATTTGTGGCTTGGCAATGCGCCTATTTCTTTGGTGCGAGCCACGCTTATGCTTTTTATAGGGATCTTCCTTTTCTTTCGTTTGCGTGTGGCGACTGCAGCGCACGTCTTGCTCTTTGCTTCTTTATACATAACTATTTATGATCCTGTATCTTTTTATAATGTTGGTTTGCAGCTTTCTGTGCTCTGTGTTGGAAGTATTTGCCTTGTACTTCCTTTACTTCAATATATCAATAAAGTATGGCACAAAAAGGATGCAATTTGTTTGCCTTGGTACACACGCCTTTTGCGGCATCTTGGTAAGAGAACTGTACAACTTTTTGTTCTTTCATTAAGTATTCAAGTGGTATTGCTTCCTATTTTTTTGACGTATTTTTCCCCTTCGGGCTTGTGGTTTATAAGCAATATTTTATGGTTACCTATTTTGGGTTTTTGGGTATTACCGCTTGGTGCTTTGGGCTTAATGTGTGCATTACTTTCTGCCACGCCTTTAGCGACGTATTTTTTTGTATGGGCATCATGGCCGTGTGAGTTACTTTTGCGCTGGTTGCAGTGGATGCAAGACCAACATCTTTTAACTTTTTCTGCATTGCTTCGCCCACATTTTACAAATGCTTTAGCATGGCTTGCCCTTTGTCTTGCTCTTGCAATGCTTGTGTGGCGTACATCCTTGCAGGACATTTATAAAGGTAGGGTAAAGCGAACACCAGCCATAAGCAGGTTATGTGTGCTTGGGGCGTGTTTATTGTTTATTGCCCCTGTATTGCGCTATGTATCCTATGCGCAAGATACGCTAGATGTAAGCCTTATGGATGTGGGGCAAGGCCAAGCACTGTATGTGCGTTTGCCGGGAGGACATAACCTACTTTTAGATGGTGGCGGTAGTAATTCACCACGTTTTGACCCAGGCACTGATCTTATACTCCCAAGCATGGTATATAATACGCCTCCTCGTCTTTGGGCTATGCTCAACACTCATACTGATGTGGACCATTTACGAGGCTTATTGCATATGCTACCACGTATTGATGTACAAAATTTTTACTATAATGGCGGGATATTATCAGGCAAAAACCAAGAGTTATGGAATGCTTATGTCGAGCAAAATCCTCACGCACACAAACAAATGCTCTACGCTGGTATGCAAATAGCATTACCTACGTTTACATCGCATTTTACATCGCATAATGCGCATTATGTGCTTGAAATATTATCACCAGAGCGTCACATAGTATATAACAATCAAAATAATGCCTCCCTTATTATACGTCTTGTGGAAGTGCAAGGAACGACTCGCAAAGGAATTTTTTTACTATGTGGAGATGCAAACAATGAGGTTTTGGAAAATATTGTAAATATCAACAAGGATATTTCTGCGCAAATACTTATTTTGCCGCATCACGGCTCTAAAGATGCTTTGCTTCCTGCACTGTATACAGATGTAAAGCCTGACCTTGCCCTTGTAAGCACAGGCTTACAAAATGCTTATGGACATCCGCATTGGTCTGTGCGCAATGCCTTGAAAAATTTGAATATTCCTTTATACAATACGGCGCAGCTTGGTGCCATCCATATTCGTTTTAATAGAAAAAATGGAAGTTTTATAGTATCTACAAGTAAAAAAGCCCAAAACTGATATTTACATGAGACGTTCTTGTCATTGCCTTTTTTACTTTCCTATTGTAGAATGAGTATATAAAAAATAAGAGCTTCATACTTGTTCGCATTGGCGGAAAATAGGTGGGAAAAATGGAAAAAGAATTTGTTGGTGTCTATTCACGGACTGACAAGCAAAAAGTAAAATCCTACTATTTTGTTTGGAGTGCTGACGATTTGTTTTCTGTACAAAAGCTTAATGCTTTTTTTCAACCAGCTGAAATGATAAAAACCATTGACAAAGAAAGCTTTCATGCTCTTTTTGTACATGAACCAAGTATAAATAAATACCCCAAAGGCAAAGCAGACTTTGTGCCTGAGAAAAAGAAAGAGCTTCTTTCTTCTCACAAAGTTGAAGAGTCTTTACGGGAGCTCTTCCGTAAAGCTTTAGTACGTATGCGCCGTGAAAATTCCTTGGAAAGTGCCATGCCTATCTTGGACAACTTAACCACGGTGGAAGAAGGCATTACGCCAAAACATCGTCATATGTTCAATGATTTTGGGATAGAAATGCGTAAAAAGAAAGATTATCCTCATGCATTGGCTTTTTGTAAACGTACTTTAGCTCTCACTAACAATGACGACCATGCTCATTTTAACGTGGCTCGTGTACTTATAGAAATGGGCGATTATGACGAGGCAGAACAGCACTTGCTCACCGCACAGTTTCTAAATCCTGACAGCCGTATCTACAAAAAAGCATTGGAGCATGTTGCAATGCTTCGTTTACAAAAAGAAGAAATGGTTATCGATGAGATGCTTTTATCTGATAAAGCATAGTTTTTCTTCTCTAATTTTTTACACTTTTCCGTAAGAAATTTATTGCTAATGATTCGCAATAGTGTTACCTTGTTTATCTAAGGAGAAATGTCCTTGGAAATGTGTTTTTTGTATAGAAAAACATTTGACAATTATGTAAATTTCACAGAGTTTTATTTATAGAAACTTGTTTGTTGTGCATATTTTTTGATGCTCAACAAGCAATGCTATTTTGAATTATCTGTATTTTTTTTGTAACAGTCGAAAGACACTAACACATGGAGAAAATTATGTCTGAAAAATTTGATGTTTTTAAATGTGACCTTTGTAAATCCGTTATTCAAGTAATGCATGGTGGTTCTTCTTCCTTTGTTTGCTGTGATACCCCTATGATAAAAATGGACGATTCTAACCAAACTGGCGCTACAGAAACCCATATTCCCATTGTAGAAAAAACAGATAAGGGCTTGAAAATCAGCGTGGGTTCTAAATTGCATACCAATACTGAAGCTCATACTTTATACTGGGTAGAAGTTATCAATGGCAACAAACAAACCATTGTACACCTTGGACCTGGCGATGAGTCTATTGTAGAAATTCCTTGCTGTGCCTCTTGCAGTGTTGATAGTATTAAAGTACGTGAATACTGTGACTTACACGGTCTTTGGGAAGCAAAGAAATAATTTTTATTAATAATGAATAATATAAAAACTCCTTGACTATTTCAGGGAGTTTTTTTGTGCACCTTGATAAAATAAGACCTGTGCTCTATACAGAACACAGGTCTTATTTATAGGTTATATACAATATAAGTTATGCATCCTTTGCCGCAGGAGCTGGGGCAATGGGTTTAGGAATAAGCTTATATGAAGGTTTGGGCACAGGC
>CAYJHS010000076.1:0-10834 GCA_964369815.1 uncultured Desulfovibrionaceae bacterium | reverse complement strand
ACGGCCTTTGGCTCCGGAGGCCAACGCTCTATCCAACTGAGCTACGGGCGCAAAACGCAGCGCATTACTAGCCTGAATGGAGCTTGCTGTCAAGCCAAGGAGTTGTTATATAGAACGGGGATATAGGAATATCACTAGAATAAAATTTATATAAGCCTAGTTGTTAACTTACTTAAAAAATACACAGGCTTATAGCAACTTTTGGACGTGTGGTTTTTAGAAAGTAAAAATTGTAGTAACAAAAGCGTTTTGAGGGGATAGGGGAAGTTTGAGGGGGGAAGGCCTACCCAACGGGCACCAAAGGTGTTTGCGTTGGCAAGGAACGAGCCTTACGCAAATAGAGAGCAAAGCGGAAACTTTTGGGCTTTGGCAAAAGTTCCCCTTCCCCCCTCAAAAGAAAATTTATTAATGTTTTTATGAAGCACAAGGAGTTATATTATGGCAAAAATTACATGGCTTGGGCATGCGGCGTTCTTGGTAGAAGATGGCGATGTGCGTATTCTCATTGATCCTTTTCTTGATGGCTGTCCCACGGCGAGCGTAGCTTCGGCGGATTTACCGCCCATTGACATGGTGCTTGTTACCCACGATCATGCCGACCATGTGGGGCAGGCGGTGGAAATTTGCAAAACGCACAAGGCGTATTTAGGCGCTATAGTTGAGACGGCTTGTCGTCTCATGGAAGAAGGCATTCCCGCCGAGCAAATATTAAACTCCATTGGTTTTAATATTGGTGGCACCGTAAGCTGTAAGGGTGTAGATATAACCATGGTGCCAGCTTTGCACACTTCCGGAAGCGGCGTGCCTGCTGGTTTTATCCTGCGTTTACCCAGTGGTCTTGTCTTTTATCATGCTGGAGACACAGGGCTTTTTGGTGATATGGAGCTTTGGGGCAAGCTTTATAATATTGACATTGCCGCTGTGCCCATGGGGGGCGTGTTCACCATGGATGCACGTCAAGCCGCTTTGGCTTGTCAAATGCTTGGCACGAAAAAGGCTATTCCCATGCACTACGGTACATTTCCAGCGTTGGTGAATACTGCGGAAAATTTTGAAAAAGAATTACAGCAGCGTGCGCCACACTGTCAGTGTGTTACGTTGAATCCCGGTGAAAGTGTCATGGTGTAGCAACGCCTTGTTGCCATTGTGGTATAGCTCAACGTATTGAAATGTTATGGGCGCATTGTAAGTAGTTGCAATGCGCCGCAAGTTAGGGCATGGTGACTGCAAGTTTTACACAATGCCTAAATGCTTTCTAAGGTTTTAAGGGTACATTACTTTCCATGCATAATACACAAAAAACAGCGCAAATAATCATCGAAAAAGCTCAAGAACAGATGTTGGTGTCTTTTTCTGGCGTTTGGAATATTGTGCACCCTTTGCCCCAGATAGAGCCCCTTTTACAAAGAATGCAAGAACCACAGGTAAAAACTGTGTTTTTGCAGGTGCGAGACCTTGAAGCGTGGGATAGTTCTTTGCTTGCTATGGTGGTGCGCCTGACTAATCACGCAAAATTACATAATGTGCAGCTGGACGTGAGTGCCTTGCCGGACGGTCTCCAAAAGCTTTTGAGCATGAGCTTTAAGGAGCATGTTAATGAGCAAGTAATCCACGAAGAAATCCCTGCTGGTTTTTTAGGAAAAATCAGTACTTCTTTTCAAACTATTCCCCTTGCCATAGGTAATTTTTTAGAGTTTTTAGGCGAAATATGCATTTGATTATGGCGTTTTTTTCACGGCAAGGCAGATATGCGGGCCGTGGACTTTTGGGATGCAGTGGAATAATGCTGCATAAAATCCTTGCCCATTATTGCCTTAACAAATGTGCGTTTTGGGCTTATTTTGGCCTTTGTTGGTGCCATTCAGCTCACCCAATTTGGTGCAGAAAGTTTCGTTGCGCCCTTGGTAGGTATAGGCATGCTCAGGGTTATGGGCGCAGTCATGGTGGGTATTGTCATGAGTGGACGTATTGGTGCGGCCTATGCGGCACTTATCGGTACTATGCAGGTTAATGAAGAAGTGGACGCCCTGCGCACTTTTGGCTTTTCGCCAGTGGATTTTTTGGTATTACCTCGAATGTTCGCGCTTATTCTTATGGCACCGCTCTTGACTTTTTATGCGGACTTTATGGGCATTGTGGGTGGATTTTTGGCTGGCGTCATAATGCTAAACTTAAGCCCTGAAGAGTATATTAGTGCGACCATTCAATATGTATCCTTTGACCAGCTTGTCATTGGCCTTGTATATGGCACAACTTTTGGCATTATCATTGCCATTGCAGGCTGTTATCAAGGCATACGCTGTGGACGCAGTGCTGCGGCGGTTGGACAGGCCACCACGGCAGCGGTGGTTACTTCCATAGTGGGTATTATTGTTGCTACAGCTATTATTACCATTATTTGCAATGTGTTAGGGGTGTAATGGTGGCAGGCAAAAGTATTATATCTGTACGAGACCTAAAGGTCGCATATGGCGAACGTGTGCTCATGGAAAAAATGAATTTTGACGTGCACGCCGGTGAAGTTTTTATTATTATGGGTGGTAGTGGATGCGGCAAAAGTACACTGTTACGGGTGCTTATGGGGTTAAAAGAACCCAGCTTTGGTACTGTGCAATATGATGATATGTATTTTTGGCCGGGCGAGGAGGATTTTCGCCAAGAAGTTATGCGTTGCGCTGGGGTACTTTATCAAAGCGGCGCCTTGTGGAGCTCCATGACTTTAGCAGAAAATGTGGCTTTGCCTTTAGAGCAATATACACTGCTTGGTGCAGACGAAATACGAGAACAGGCGGAGTTGAAACTAGCCTTAGCCGGCCTTGCTGGTTTTGCGGATTATTACCCTGCGGAGATTAGCGGCGGCATGCGTAAGCGTGCGGGACTTGCCAGAGCCTTGGCGCTAGATCCCGATGTGATTTTTTTAGATGAGCCTTCTGCCGGTCTTGATCCGGTGAGCGCACGGGCTTTGGATAATCTTATTTTAGAGTTGCGAGACAGTTTGCAAAAAACCTTTATAGTGGTAACTCATGAGCTTGCATCGCTTTTTGCTATTGCTGATACGGCATTGTATATTGACGCACAAACGCATACCATGGCAAGTCTTGGGAATCCCATGGAGCTTTTGCACAACCCTCAGACGCCTGATGTGGTCTTAAATTTCTTAACCAGAGGCGAACATGATCTTACAAATTAAACAAATAATATATGGCTTTTACTAAGGTAGCACATGAAAAAAACAAATAAAAAAGCTCGGATTGGTGGCTTTATCTTAGGGGCTGTGATTTTTTTGACCATATGTCTTATTACCCTTGGTGGTAGAGATATCTTTAGTGAACAAGAAAGTTATGTGCTCTACTTTGACGGTTCGGTAAACGGGCTGTCCTTGGGAGCGGCGGTGGTGTTCCGTGGGGTGCCGCTGGGCAAGGTGACACAAATACAGCTTGTGGCTAATCCCCGTAGCGAAGAAGTGACTATTCCGGTGCATATTTCCATTAATGCCAACAGTATGGTCATGCACGGGGATGCTGAAGAAGTTTCTGAAAAATCTCGTGCTCTGCTCATACAGCGTATGATTCAGCGTGGTTTGCGAGCGCGCTTGCACATGCGCAGTTTTGTTACCGGTCAATATGAAGTGGAACTAGATTTTTTTCCGGCAACCCCTGCGCGTTATCACTCTGCCGACCATTCACTGGAAATTCCCACAATTCCTTCTACTTTTGATGAGATTCAACGCACCTTTGCCAACTTACCCTTGGAAAGTATGTCACGCTCCCTGAGTGCTGCCTTGGATGGCTTAGCTAAATTGACTACCAGTCAAGACCTGCATGATGCAATTAAATCTTTGAGCCTTACACTCAATAATGCCGCAGAGCTCACTTCCGGTGCCAAAGCTTTGCGTGATGACTTGCAGCGAACCATTAACTCTCTTGGTGATACTTCAGCCACCCTTGACCAGCAACTTCCGCAGGCCATTGCTGCTTTTCAGCTGACCATGGCGAGCTTTAGTGCTGTGGCCAATGAGCTTAAGCAAACGGTGAGTGCCACCAATAAGATTATTTCCCCCAATTCAAAAACTTTGCAAGAACTGCATTTAACCCTCGATGAAATTGCCAAAATGGCTCGTTCTTTTCGAGAACTTGCTAATCTGTTAGAACAAAAACCAGAATCCTTATTGCGTGGAAAGGGAGGCCGTTAATGCGCACATATCAATCAAAATGCAAAGCCAAAGAGCTTGCCATAACTGCACAACCAAATACATCTTTAATGCTTTTTGCTAAAATCACCTTTACGCTCGCCTGCCTGTGCTTGTTAAGTGCTTGTGGACGTAGTGAGCCTACATCCTTCTTTCTTCTGGAGAGCAAAACGGCATCGCCCACATTTGAATATAGTGAAAAAAGTAAACGTAAAATGCCCAAAATCATTTTGGAGCAAGTGGCAATTCCTGCATATCTTGATAGAACAAGCCTCATCAACCGCGAAAATGCTGGCGTAAAAGTAGAAATTTCCGAATTTAACTCGTGGGCAGAGAGCCTAGATGGCGGCATTCAGCGCATTCTTGGTGATGTACTTCTGGGAACCTTGCTCAAGGAAGATGTGCTCCTCATTCCCATAAATAATGACGTCGCCAATGCTCGTAAGCTTTTTGTCTTTATACAGCGTTTTGATGGACAGCTTAATGGACATGTGGCTCTTGATGCCCGTTGGACTTTGCACAATACCGCTAACGAAGCTGTTGCGAGCGGTGCTTTTGCGCAAACCGCACCTGCTGGCGCTACCTTTGCTAGTATGGTAGCCGCACAAAGTAGCCTCTTGGTGCAATTTGCTGAGCATATTAGTAAACCCATTGCCAAGGCGGCTCGAAGGCGGTAAAATAGTATTCTACCCTTGACAGAGCGAGTAGAGTGTATACTGTCATTGAGTAGCCTTTTAGCGATGCATAGGAGTTTATATGGATTCACTGTCAAGTTTTGCTCCTGAAAATAGAAGCAAAATTCTTATTGTAGACGATGCCCCAGAAAATATTCGTATTCTGGGTGAGCTTTTAAAAGAAAAATATACCATTATGTTTGCACGTAATGGACAAGATGCTTTGCGCCTTGCACATGCAGAGCCGCAACCAGATATTATACTATTAGACGTAGTTATGCCAGGTATGGATGGCTATGAAGTGTGTCAGGCTCTCAAAGAAGATGAAGACACCGCCGATATTCCTGTGCTCTTCATTACGGCACAAAATAACGAAAAAGAAGAATCCCGTGGCCTCGGTATGGGCGGCGTGGACTATGTGAGTAAGCCGTTTCGCGCCTCTCTTGTGCAAACTCGTGTGGACAATCAGCTAGAGTTGAAAAAACACCGAGATATGTTGGACGAGCTTGTACGAGAACGCACCAAGGAGCTGTACTTAACTCAAGAAGCTACCATTGAATGCATGGCAAGCCTTGCCGAATGGCGAGACCCAGAAACAGGTTTGCACATTCGTCGTACCCAAAAATTTGTCAAGTTGCTTGCCGAATACATGGCGCAAAATGAAAAATTTGCCGACCAACTTGACCCAAAAACTATTGAAATGCTGTATCTTTCTGCTCCACTGCATGATGTGGGTAAGGTGTGTATACCAGACTCCATCCTGCAAAAACCAGGGCGGCTTACTGAAGAAGAGTTTGAAATTATGAAAGAGCATACAGTGCGTGGTAAGGCAGTACTTTCTGCTACCGATACCAAGCTTGGTTCGGACTCTTTCTTGCAAATTGCCCGAATGGTGGCCTACAGCCATCACGAGCGCTGGGATGGCAAAGGCTATCCACAAGGACTAGCCGAAGACGCTATCCCCCTCTGCGCACGGCTTATGAGCGTAGCTGACGTGTATGATGCTCTCACCAGCCGCCGTGTGTATAAGCCACCAATGCCCCATGAAAAAGCTAAAGCTATCATGGTGGAAGGGCGGGGTACACAATTTGACCCCGACGCCATAGACGCTTTTCTTGCTCTAGAACAAGAATTTATTGATGTTGCTGAAAAGTACGCCGATAGTGAATTTGAAGAAGAGCAACCCGATTAAGATTTTCTGGCGGGAAACTTTTGTGAACAAAAGTTTCCCGCCTTTCTTTAAAATAGCCCCCCCTCAAAAAACTTTCATTGCGATGACATCTCATCGTTGAAAGTATACTTTGCCGCAATTTAACGCCTTTTTCTCTGCATTTATTTCGCTTTTTGTAGGCATAGTATAAAAATACAATCGGCATTGATGTAATTGATTCCAGTATTTTTATGTTATATCAACATGAAGCTTGATTGTGTATAATATGATTATGTTATAGAAAATAAATTTGAAATAATTCATGTAGCAATGGATATGTAAAAGTATAAACAATTTTTATTGCGACGGTTTTTTCATAAATAGTATGGTATAATTTGCCTCATCTAAGAAAGTTTTTAGAGATTAAATTTTTGGGAAAAACGACGTGTGCACCACGAACCCCGACGCTGTGCCGCATGAAACGACCTTGGCTTTTCATGCCCTGAAGGGGATCATTTGCGTAGCAAATAGTCCCGAAAGGACAGGCCACAGCGGAAGGGAAAGAAGCGGGGAGGCGGGATGCAAGGGTGGCCAGGGGCGGCTAGCCCCTTTAGTCCTTGCCCTCACCGGAGGTGACAATGGTATTGTAGCCATTCAAATATCAGGGCACGAGCGATATAAAGTTCATAATCCCCTTGCTTCTACCGAAGGCAAAAATCACATACAATTTCTAAGAATCTGTAAAGTTAAGTTTTTATCGAGAGAATTATAATAGATAAACTTACTTGAAAAAACTTTGGGGGAGGGGAACTGTTGTTCACAGTAGTTCCCCTCCCCAAAAAATCATCTAAACTAGAGAGCTATATTACAGGTGGGCCAAAGCGGTTTTCTTCTGTGCTGCCACGCTTTGCAAGAAGGATGATGATGTAAATCCAGCCAAGAATTGGTATAAGGCCAAATAACAAAAACCAACCGGATTTGTTAATATCGTGTAAACGACGTACGCCAACAGCGATGCTTGGTATAAGCATGCCAAGGGAAAAAGCAAGAGAAATGAAAGCAAAGATAGTGCTTGATTGGGAAAGGGAACCTAAAAGTCCCGACATTGCCATATAAAAGAGGTAGAACCACCAGTACTCGGAACGTCTGGATCTTCCTTTAAAGTTGGCGTAATTTTTTGTAAGTACGGTTTTTATTGCAGTCATAAAGTCCATAAATAACTCCTATTTAACGGTTATAAGTTCATAAGTTCTATTGCCAAGGCCAATTTTTTCTGCGTGGGAAAGCTGGCTTCTCCAGTCGGTTGTGGGATGTACCGCTTTGAAGTGATCACCAATATGTCCGTGGCAGCAGCCTGAGTCGCCCACAGCGGAGCTGCCTATGGCAGGCGCGGCATTGACGGCATCAATGCAGGCTTTATCAAGAGCCACGGGGTCATAGCTGGCAAACATACCAATATCTGGGATTAAGGCGGCGTCATTTTCGGCATGGCAATCACAATAAGGCGATACCTGATTGACTATGCTGATGTGAAAATGTGGCCTATCCTTTACCACTGCAAGGGTGTATTCAGCCATTTTTCCATTGAGGTTGTCAAAGCTTGTTACCCAAGAGGGTTCGATGGCGTCAAAGTTACACACGCCCATACAGCGTCCACAGCCAAGACATTTGTCATGGTCGATGTGCGCTTTTTTATCGTTATCATAGGAAATGGCGTCATGGGCGCAGTAGTCAATGCATACGCCGCACTTACGACATTTTTCTATATTTGTTGTGGGTTTACCGTCACTGTGCATGTGCATTTTGCCTGCACGGCTACCACATCCCATACCAATGTTTTTAATGGCGCCGCCAAAACCAGTCATTTCGTGCCCTTTAAAGTGGCTTAGAGAAATAATGATGTCAGCGTCCATGATGGCACGACCAATTCTAGCGCTTTGGCAATAGGTGGTGCCTTCTAGGGGAACTTCCACATCGTCGGTGCCTTTAAGACCGTCGCCAATAATAATATGACAGCCTGTGGAAAATGGGCTATAGCCGTTTTCGTAGGCGGCTTCCATGTGCTCCAGCGCATCTTTGCGGCGTCCCACGTAGAGGGTGTTGCAGTCGGTTAAGAAGGGCTTAGCCTTTTCACCAAGGAGGACGTCTATTACGGTTTTAGCAAAATTTGGGCGCAGAAAGGACAAGTTTCCGGGCTCACCAAAGTGAATTTTAATGGCAACAAATTTATTTTCCAGCTCCATGTCACAAATGCCAGCTTTACGAATGAGTTTTTCTAGCTTCATTTGTAAGCTTGTCCCGACTTTACATCGCATGTCGGTGAAGTATACTTTAGATTTTTTTGAGTCAGTGGTCATGATTGTCTCCTTATTGTCGTAGGGGCTAGTTTTTAGGTAGGCGCTCTTGGGTAGCACCGTCAATTTCTTTGCGTAATTGTCGCAAAAATGGATGTATTTGCGTGTGCTTCTTGCCATACTCTAAATTGAAAGCATAGTCAAAGTCTGGAGGGTTTTGACCCTGCGTATGTTGCAAAAGGGTTTCAAGCTTATCTAAGGCTTTTACAAGCTGAGCTTCAAGGCTATGCCCTTGTTGATAATCGTCAAAAAGTTCTATGAGTTGTGTTTGTAATTTTTCTGGAAGATGAGCGCATAGGCTGAGCATGCTTTGTCTTTCTACGAGACATTTATTGGCAGCATTTTTTTGTTCTGGAGCTGGTGTGTCACCGCAGACAGCTTCTGCCAAGTCGTGCACAAGTGCCAAGGAAAGCATCTTTCCCAACTGTGCTTCGGGAAATTCACTGTGTACAAGTAGCACAAACAGACATAATCTCCATGAATGTTCAGCGCTACTTTCTCGCCGCCCCGTACTAGTGTAGGAAGCACGCAGGGTGCTCTTTAACATTTCTGCTTGACGCAAAAACGTTAAAATTTGAGCAATGGTACTCGGCGACATTGTTACTTATACTCCTTGTTGCTGTGTGTACTCTAACTAAAAATGTCTTTTAATGCAAACTATTTTTGCGCCCATTAATGGTACGGTATTGATATGTATCTATTGACAAATGGCTAGCATTTTTAATTGCTCTAGGCGCAATAGCATAGGAGAGTCTGGCTTTAAATGTTGGCTAGCAAGACTATAAATATGTTCTACTTGCGCTTGATTTGGCACAGCTAGCGCGGCTTCAATAGCCCTTAAGTAGTGTACTTCATTTTTATTATGTGTGGCAAGGCTTTGAGAAAGCACTTTCATGGCATTGTGGTGTTGATTGTACTGCATAAGTATATCAGCGACATGAAGGATGACGTTAGAGTTTTCATAAAACTCTTGTGCAGCTCGCTCCAAAAAAGCATTTCCCCTTTCATATTCTGTATTTTTTAATAGCGCTTGTCCTTTTTGCAAGAGTTCTTGTAGGCGAAGTTGGCTTTGTTGTGACTCTTGTGTCTTTTGGCTTTGTTCTCGCAAAATATTTGCAAGTTCCCGTAATACTGTAGCAAGAGCACCTTCTTTGCCTTGTTGATAGCGTAATTGCTCTACTTTGTTGGCCTCTTGGCCTTGCAGAACAGTTTGCAGGGGAGGCAAGGCGCGCAGTCTTTGTAAAAGTGTGTTGATGTTTTTTTCAAGGCCTTGTGATTTAAAAAAACTGCGATTGTCACAAAATTCCTTCACCAGTGGTAATGCTTTAGCTAAGCTTTCTAAGGCTAGCGGTACGTTGTTTTTTTGTATATATCCTTGGGTGATGGCGAGTTGATTACGTATTTCTTTAGGGATAAGCATGTTGCATCCTTTTACGGGCTTTGTGCGCCAAGACTTGGTTTTTAGGTTTTGTTAGCTGTCGCTTTGCCAGATTTTTCGGGCAAGGTCGCATTCTTGTGTTAAAATGGTAACGGCTTTTTCCGGCACAAGCATGTGTAAGTGTTTTCCTTTTAGCCAGCGTTGGCGTATGAAAGTGGCGCTCACATCAAGACGAGGCAGGGGCATGTAGAAAATTTTACCTGTTTTTTGGCTAAACTCATTTTCTTCTCCCTCAGGGTGAGAAGAAGTCAGCTCTGCCCATGGGGTTGGGCTGTGCGTATCATATACCTTTGCGTGTGGCCAATGTTGCGCTATAATTTGTGCAAAAAGCTCGGTGGAGCTGTTTGCCCGTGGCACAACTCCAAAATCCGCCATAAAGGGTAAGTTTTCGCCATGATACCACTTAGGTAAGTCAAATAAATTTTCCATGCCAAGGACAAAGAGTAATTTTTGTTGTGGAAAAGCTTGTCGATAGTGATGCAAAGTGTCGTATGTATAAGATACGCCATGCCTTTGTCCTTCAACGTCGCTTACGTGTAACCCGCTGATGTCCTCACAGGCAACCTTGAGCATAGCCATGCGTATGTCAAAGGGAAGTAAACCGGCAGGGGCTTTAAAGACCGGCGTAGCACAAGGAATAATGTCTACATGATCAATGGCGTGGGGTAAGGACGCATACTCGAGCACTTCAATGGCAAGCCGGATATGCCCCACATGTACGGGGTTGAAGGTTCCCCCAAATAAGGCTTTATATTTTTGTGTCATAGCTTGTACCCTGTTCGCGGTATTGTAACTTCACAAATTTCTTGATGTAATTTTGTGGTTCGGTAAAGTTTTTTTTCCGCATGCAGTACCTACGCTTTGCTTCGTCGCTGCAAATTGCTCAAAAAACATTTCCAAACCTCATATATATCACTGTTGATGTGCTAAAATATGTAACAAATAGATGTAATACTCTGTTGCGGTAAAGCCTGTTTAAAACAATAAGATGCCGCCGCATTGAAAGTTTTTTGAGGGGTGGGGGTGTGG
>CAYJHS010000075.1:6192-10991 GCA_964369815.1 uncultured Desulfovibrionaceae bacterium | reverse complement strand
CTTCTCCATGCGCACCATAGAGCACTTCACCATCTTTGAGGCTGATGCCGGGGCTATACTCATACACAGTGCCATCGGAAGCGACAGTATGTAAAATCACATTGGGATATAGATCGCCAACATTACTGGTAAAAAACATAAGTTCACCGGGCTTGTAGGTATGCAAAAGGCGAGTTTTTTGCAAAATTCCGTCATCGTTGAGTTTAAGTTCATAAGCCTTGGTTTCACCGCCAAAGGTATTACGCACCACATACATTTCATTGCCACCAAAATCTTTATGGTCAATGGTGGTAAGTTCCTTATCAAAATAAAAAGGTGTCAAATCGGGCATACCTTGCCATTCACTTTTATAGCCCATAAATTTTACGGCAAAAGCCTTGGCATGGGCAGAGCTATGGCATGGGAAAAACATAAAAATACACAGGAAAAAAATGGGCAAAAAAAACTTTTTTGTGAGCATAAGTCTATTCCTTTATGAAAACTATCGTTAATGCTCCGTGATCCTCTACATAAAGTATTGTGTAGAGGCCCAAACAGGAGCTATATTTTAATTTTTAGCGCCAGCAGCTTGGAGCAACTGCACAATAGCGCCATACCCTTGTTGTTGCGCTACAGAAAGTGCTGTTTCGTGAGATTCAGCCGTTCTTATCTGCACATTGGCACCAAGGTCTAAAAGCTTTTTCACCAATGCTTCATTATTGGTGGCCACAGCCATCATCAGCGATGTAAATTTATCTGTTGTGGTGGCGTATTGAATATCAGCCCCTTTGGCAAGGAGCCAATCTATGGCCTTCATTTGACCGTTTAGGCTTGCCTCCACCAAGGCTTCATTGAGGGAATTGGGCATATTTGCAAAGAGTGGATTCGCATACAAAAACTCCAACATGGGAATATTATTATCTTTCGCAGCGCCCTTAAAAATTTCAAAAAACTGTGCTGTTTGCACGCTCAACCATGGCTTATAAAGTGGATCTTGTAACAAAAGCTCCACCACATCCCTGTGCCCATTGCTGACCGCTGCCACCAGTGGGGTCAAATAGAGGGTGGGTTTATGTTTGAGTAGTTCTTTCACCGCTTCCAAGTGGCCACGTTCTGCCGCATAGGCTATGGGTGTCCAAGGGCCTGTATTGGTATTAATATTAATATCCTCACCAGCGGCAATAAGCTTTTGGATGAGGGGCACATCCCCTGCTGCTGCCGCATGGCGCAAGTCCTGTGTGGGTTTCCATGGGATGAAGGTGAGAGCGAAAATAATAACTAAAGGAAGAAAGAGATAGAAAAAAACAAAACTTACGGTTTTTTTTAGGAAATTTAACAAGCTGCTTCCTCTGTTCTGTTTTTTACTTTGTCTAATTTTCTTTCTAGGCGACTACCTGCCACACGTCTTTTCTTAAGGTAATTGCGTAGTAACTTAATGATGATAGCAATGAAAATCCACAGGCCAATCAACATGAAACCGCCAGATCCTTCGTCACCGCCAAAATCTTCACCATCATCGTCATCATCATTAATTAAAAAACCAATGATGGAACCTGCACCAAAACCTAAGGCTGCCCCGATGAAGGCATCATCAAAGTCGTCATCGTCATCATCATAGCCACGTTTTTTCTTTTTCTTAAAGCCAAATACAGACTTACCCGGCTTAGAATAAGTGCTGGCGACAGAGCCAACGCCGAGGGTCGCAATGGTGCCAAGAGTTGCTGGGCGCATTACCCCGGCCGTTGATCGTATTCCTCTTGCGGTGCTACTACGGTTAAGATTTTTGGACCTAAAGCTTCGCCTATAGTTACTGCTTTTGGAACTGCTCCCCCTATAGCTGCTGCTTTTAGAGCTGCTACTCTTGGAACTGCTTCGGCTACTGCTCTTAGAGCTACTACTGCTACTACGACTGCGTGCGGCCTCTGCCTCAGCAATATACAAAAGCGATATGGACCCTACAAAGAGTGCTAAAATACACACACTCAGAAATTTATGACGCATATTTACCTCCTAATGCAGTATTGCGTGACATCGTGTTACGATAGGCATCGTATATATTGCTTAGTGCATGAATCTTTAACTACATTTTCGTAGTAATGAAAAAGTTTCGCCACACAAAGTCTTGTATTCGTATATAAAAATGAATAGTGATATTATTTCTGCTTTTAATATTCATAAATATTATAGGTTCTTCATGTCCGACAAAGCTTTTTGTGCAAAAAATATATTCTTATGTTTTTTGACGGGAACAAAAAGCAAGCCTGACTAAACAGGTTGCCCTTTTTCAAAGGATTACTCCTTGGCTCCATATTTGCGAAGCAATGCCACTATCCCCTTCTGTGGGCTTCTTTTGGCATAATACATAGCAGTTCGGCCTTGGTTGTCCTTCATGTGGGGATTAGCGCCATTTTTCAGGAGCAATTCCACATTTTCTTTTACGACGGCATTTTTTGCTGCATGTATAAGAGCTGTCTTCCCATCCACGTCCACAGCATTAATATCTACCTTATTATCTATGAGAATTTGCATACTTCTGGCTTCATCTTCATTGGATATTTCGTCATCTCCGACACTTTGTGAAGCAATAAGCATAAGCAATGTTTTCTGATATTGGTCACGCACGTGCAGATTTCCACCCTTTGCCAGCAACAGAGGAAGATATTTTGTTTTAGCATTCATTACGGCAAACTGCAGGGGGGTTAAACCATACTGCTTTGCCCTATTAGGGTCTGCGCCGTGGTCTAAAAGCAATTGTACGAATGCACTTTTATCTTTGGAATATCCCATCATGGCGCGCACAAGTGGCGGAGCAGTATGGGATAAGAGATTCACATCGGCTTTATGCTCAATAAGAAACTTTGCCGCACGTACACTGTTATTGTAGGCGGCTATGCCTAGCGGCGTCCAATTGGTATGATCGCTTGGAACGCCATCAGCATGTGCTCCATATTTGAACAATAAATCCATAGTACCCAAAGCATCTCTTTGAGTAGCCTTAGATAGCGGTGTATGACCGTTAATGAGGAAATTCACATCTATACCACGTTGAAGAATTTTTTCCGCAGCGGCATAATCGCCTTTGCCTACAGCCTGCATAAGATTGTTCTGTAGCTGTCTTATGACGGCAGGGGCGGTGGGTGCCGCTTTTTTAAATGCGGCAATATCTTCTGCACTTATGCTTTTTTCAGGGGGATCTGGTTCATAGTTTTTACGTAAAAAAGCGCGAAAGTAATTTGCCATCTGGGAAGAGCACCCTAGATTGCGCTCTACAATAATAAGCGCTTTGTCGCCTATAAGACTGGCAGACCCCATACCGCCTGTGGAGGTATAAAAGCTATATTCGCCGCCATAATAACGCCCACGGGTGGTGTTGGCTATGCCTGCGGCATTTAAAATAGCGCGCATGCTGTCATAAAAATGTTCATTAAGGCCATTACCTTGCGGCGTGGAATACGGCACGACGGCTACCCATAAATCACTTTCTTGGCTGCCCTGTAGCGGCTTTATGACAGTGAAATTATTTTCTTCGCTCACCTGCCATTTTTTGTTGAGTTCCATGTTCAGGTTCATGGCAATGCTCAATGTTAAATCAAGCATAGAGACTTTAGCCTCGAATTTGGGGAGGGTTTTCCTTGGTTCACTCAGCCACATTTCCCACTTTTCACCATCGTCTTGTGTTTTTTGCAATGCTATAGTGCGGAACATATTCTTTAAGGTGCTGTTCTTACTATCTATGGCATAGAGCATAAAGGGCAACTGTGGCACGCATGCATACGTGCTTACATTAAAAAACTGCCCATCGGCGGCAAAAAGGGTGAGCCTACGTTTACCAGTCTTTGTGTCATTTATGGTAAAAGCGGTGAAACTGTTATCATTATCAAGGCGCACTTCTTTACGGATAAAAATAATGTCAGGAGAATTTTGCTTAGTAAAATAACTGGCAAATTGATCTTTATCAGCTTTGCCAACGCTGAGGTTTACAAGTCTATTTTTCCCCTTGGCAAAAAAAATTTTATTATCGCCGCCCTTGTGAGCGCTAAGCCCCTCAACGGCCATAACACGGTAATCCTTGAGTTCGATAAAATTGAAGGAAAACGCCAATGCAGGAGCGCTACACAGTATCAAGGTAAGTATAATGCCAAGGAATATTATGCAAATTCGAAATATGATAGTGTTCATAGTTAGCCCTTTTGTTTTGAGAATACGACCTGAACCTCTCGCCTCTCATTTACTCAAAAAAACTTTTTGCAACAAATTATGGGCAATAGGTGTAAAATATTAAAACACATGGATAAATAAAAACGCAGACAACGCAGTGTGTGCAGACTGTATATGTTATCTGCGTTTTTATTTTGACACAATAATGTACTTTTTTTGGGGTTCCTGCTAGCGTTTGCTTACCCTAATACCCTTAGGTATCGTAGCTAGTTGCGCATCCGTATAGCCTTCTTTAGAGATTGTAAGATTTTTTAGCTTCGGAAATTTTGCAAGCACAGAAAAATCTGTAATGCCTGCGCTTTTCATCAAATTCATAGTCGTTAATTCAGGCAAAGCGTCCATTTTTTCGAAATTAGCCACTTTGCAATTTTTTAACTCCATACTTCTCAGCTTAGGAAGGTCTTTAACCATAGATAAATCTAAAGCCTTTCTGTCTTCGCCTAAATTTAAGTTTTCCAATCTAAGAGTATTAAGATCGATAAGACCTTGCACGTTAAAATTTTCCGCTGTGAGTACGCTCAAATCTAGTCTTTTTAGATCGGGCAGTTTTTGTAAAAAGCTAAAGTTAATAATGGTGTTTTCTTTGTCATTATTTTTGAGCA
>CAYJHS010000075.1:3900-6182 GCA_964369815.1 uncultured Desulfovibrionaceae bacterium | reverse complement strand
ATAGTGCCTTTAATTTCGTGAGTTCACCGATAACTTGAAAACCTTTAACACCCTTATTGTTACTAAGATTAAGGCCTGTTAATTTTTTTAAAGGCTTAAGAAAGGATAAATCTCCCACGGGAGCTTTCATTTGCCAAAGTTTTAAGTCCTCTAAATTGGGAGCATTCTTTAGGGGCGTATAATCGGTAATTTTTTCACTAAAAAAGTCAATTACTTGCAGCTTAGGCATATCTTGTATCCACGCAATGGAATCAAGTTCCGTGAGGCCGCCATCCAGCGTTTGCACTTGCTTAAGAGCACCAAGCGTGGAGTAATCTGCGCCCTTAGTGGCGTAATATCCAAACTTTCTAAGCTTTGGAGCAGCTGCAAGCTGACTGAAGTCTTTTAATCTTGAGCCATAAAAGTTTACTTCTAATAAGGCTGAAAATTTCGCAAGGGCTGATAAATCGGTAAAGGTACCATAGCGGAGGATAGCTACACGTAAATTAGGCAAAGAGGTGAGTAAAGCATCTAAGTTGGCAGGTGCTATATGTTCTAAAGTTATGCTGGAAAGCCTAGGTAGTGTGGGCAGACCTTCCACAGAAGAAAGTTCTTTGGCGATAAGAGAAATATAGGTTAACTTGGTTAACTTATTCATCCATTTCAAGTCTTGCCCCTTAGCATTGTATGCTATATCCACACTTTCTAAATTTGTGCATGTGGCTAAGGGATTCATATCAGAAACTTTTTCAGTCCGTGCGCGAATTCTTCTAAGATTTTTTAGCTCTGCCAGTGGTGCATAACTTGTAAGTTTGGTACTGAGAATTTCTATATTTGTGGCCTCGGGAAAGGCTTTTACAAAGGTAACAAGGTCAGCATCGTTTATGCTTCTGAGCGTAAATCTTGAATCAGCCACTGTAGCGTTTTTTGCTGCTTGCTCTTTTTTTGCCGCTTCAATATTTTCGGAACTGACAGCTTCTTTGAATTCAGTAAAATTTTTACTTACCTTAAAAGATGGGGCAGCCAGCGCTGATGTTGACAAAAGCAAGGCAATACCTAGTGATGCTAAAATACGTTTAGTACTCATAAAAATTCCTTTTTTAAATGTTTTTTCTTATACTTTATATCGTTACTGAAACAAATTTTACTATACACTGGCCTTTTTCTTACTTCTGCCCCGAATAAAGAGCAGTACAAGAAGGATTGCAGCTAAGCCCAAAAGGCATGCGCCAAGCACAGGTCTAAAACGTATCCAAGCAATAGCAATAATTATGAAAGCCCACGCAAGCCCAAGCAATGAGGCCACAAGGCTAGCACCAGCACCAAAAATATCACCAAGTAGAGGTACAATGCTGGCTATGGTTGTGAGAGGCCCAATGAACATAATGAAACCAACAACTACCATGACCACGCCCACGCCTCGTAAAATCCAAGTAAGCATACTATTGGCATCCTTAGCACTTTGGTACATAATATCTGAACCCACAATGCCCATATTTAATTGATAGAAAGTTTCGCCATTGCTAGCTAAAAATTTATCAAAGGTATTACCATGCACGCGTGCTAAAATGGAAACATTACCTTGTGGTTTGGCAGAATAAGTAATACGCATATCGCCAATGTCTGGGTCGTGTGGCTCTTCACCTAAATAAAGGATATTTTGACGCACATGCACAAGCGGCTCATTTTCTGCATCCTTTACATAGTTTGGGAAAAGACTTTTTTGTAAGGATTTATCATCTATAACAGGAGGAAACTCCTCTGCCCCGCCAACAGCATGGATAAGAAAATCAGGCAAAGTATACGCGCCAAACTTCACATGCTCTGCTGTCCACGTTTTAGATTCAAGGTCTACAAGCAATGTGTTTTGATGCCCTTCTGGCTTTTTATATTCTGCGGAGCTGACAGGCGCATCTGTCAATTTTTTTTCATAGGTGTAAGTGGTGGTTTTTTCTACACTACCATCAAGGTTTTTAGTTTCTTTGGTGGTGGAGCTTTGTACCCACTGGTAATACGAAACCTTACGTATAAGAGCAATGGCATTAACATTTATACCAGTGGATGGGTCTTTAAGCACATCCTTAGTGGTAACCTTACCTGTGGCATGCACCATCTTACCATTAAAAGCTGTCTCAATGCTGTCAGTGTTTGGTAAAGATACTGTAGAAAGTTGGGCTTCGTTTATGGCATCGCCCGTGCGCACTGCCCTTCCTTCGTTCCAATAAAGCAAAGCCGTGCCGGCAATAAAGAGGAATATACCAAAAAGAACTCCCTTAAAGGAATTGCCAAGACGTTCACCATAA
>CAYJHS010000075.1:2936-3890 GCA_964369815.1 uncultured Desulfovibrionaceae bacterium | reverse complement strand
ACATGTCTCCTACTATCAATGTAAAAGTGCTTAGTGGATAAACTGCCATTGCAACCCAAAAATTATCTAAGAAAATGCTACTCCTAAACAAATAAAATTCCATCCCCTTTAAGATGATTTTGTGTAAAAAAAATAAAACTACCATATTTATCAAGTCATCCCTGTGATGATTTTTGTGTAATAACAAAGAAAAGACTTCTTTTTTTGCAACCTTTCTGCTATAGAGGGGATGTGGTTGTTTATTGCTAAGTTAAGCTACCGACAGCGACAAATATCACCAACGGAATGATACAATTGCTATAATTTTACCACAACTGAGAGTGCATCATGCAAACACATATCCGACAATCTCTTTGGAAAGTTTGGGGAAAGACTGTAGGCATTAGGACTGCTGTATACGCGATGTTTCTTGTAAGCTTTTTGATAGGCTGTGATGACTCACCCCTCACACCGGAAAAATCCATATCTCTGACATTTTGGCATGTGTATGGGGCGCAAACGCACTCTCCCATGAATGAACTAGTCCGTGAGTTCAATAGAACGGAAGGGAAAAAACACGGTATTATCATTAATGTCACTTCCGTCTCTAACTCTTCTGCCATTCATAAAACCTTGGTAGCTGCCGCTAAAAGACAGCCGGGAGCAGCTATTTTACCAGACATTTTCGCCTGTTACCCTAAAACATTACAAGCTATGGGCCCAGAACAGGCTCTTGATTGGAAAAAATATTTTAGCCAAGAAGAACTCGCTGCCTTTGTACCGCAGTTTTTAGAAGAAGGTACTTTTAAAGGTCAGCTAAAAATTTTCCCTTTGGCAAAATCATCCAATGTTTTATTTATAAATATGGGTATTTTTGAAAAATTTTCTAAAGATACAGGGCATGACTACGCAGATCTAGCTACTCTGGAAGGATTTTTTGAAGTAGCTCACGACTATTATAAATGGTCTACCGGC
>CAYJHS010000075.1:0-2926 GCA_964369815.1 uncultured Desulfovibrionaceae bacterium | reverse complement strand
CAAGCCCTTCTTTATGTATGATGAATGGTTACAATACCCTATGTTGAATGTACTTGCTCTTGGCGAAGTTTTTTTCGACGGAGATAAAATCCTTTGGGATACTCCCGCCTATAAAAAAGTTATGCGTCCTTTGGCTCGTGCTGCCATACAAGGTGAAGTGTGCCTCATGAAAGGTTTTGCCACTGTACCCATTATGATAGGTGAAGCCATAGCCGGCGTGGAGTCGTCTGCATCTGTACTCTATTTTAAAAATGAAGTCACACACAGTAACAATAAAAAAGTGCCCTTGCATGTAAAAAGCATCCTTGAACCACGCCCTCATGGGGCACGTCGAGTTGATATTCAGCGTGGCGGTGGGCTTGGTGCCATAAAATCTACCCCCGAAAAGGAAAAAGCTGCAGCCATATTCTGTAAATGGCTTGTTTCTAAAGAACAAAACCTATCTTTTGTGACGCAAGGCGGCTATATGCCGGTGCGTCAAGCAGACTTTGCTCAACTAGAAAGCGACATTGTGCAAAGACAATTCCCCCATGAACGCTATAAATCTTTATATGAAGCTATTATAAAACTTAAAAAAGAATCCACCTTTGTCCCGGCACCTTCTTTTGAAGCTTATGGGCAGATGGAACACCTTTTTTCTGCAGCTATTCGTGAAGTTTTTAGCCAAAATAGAGAGGCGTGGCTCAATAATGAGGATAGCCTCGAAAATCTTATAGAGAAATCCCTACAACAAATTCAAGAAAAAGTAAGCCCAAAGTAGAGCTAGGTAATTCATGGAAAAACCTTCTTTTTTCACACGTTTTTCTCCCTCGCAGCAATATTCACTGCAAGGCAGACTTTTGCTCTATTTTTCTTTACTAATTTTTATTGTATTCATCTGCGTAATAGGCGTTTTCTTGGCTTTTGATGTTAAAAATATGAAGCAAAGAAGTATCTCTAAGACCTTGGATGATTACCTTGCTACCTATGAAAAAAGTGTTTCACAACAATTTAGTAATTTGGCTGCCTATAGCTTGCAAATGAGTGCGTCCATAAGTCAAACCATGGAAAACACTTTCAAAGAAAAAGGTTTTTCTTTTAATGACTTGGAAAATAATAAAGAAGCAGTAGCGCAGGTATTTGAAAATCTCAATACTACCTTAAAATCTTCCTTATACATCTCCAAGGCCAGCGGCGTGTATGTTGTACTTGATGCAACAGTCAATGCAAACTTGCCTGGTGCGCAAAATTCACGCAGTGGCCTTTATTTTAAGATAATGAATATTTCTTCTCCCAACGATGCCAACCCGACAGTATTTTTGTTCCGTGGTATGCCACAAATTGCTGTAAAAAATGCTTTTGAACTGCACAATAATTGGGATTTAGAGTTTAATATTACCCCTTATACTCCTGTATTTGCTAAACTACGTGCTTCCACCGACAGCCTATCATATGGTTCATATATACTTACTGTACCGCAACAATTTGCTAGTGGTTGGGAAAAAGCCATTCTTTTTAGTGCTCCTATTTTAGGAAAGAACAAGCAGTTTTATGGCGCATGCGGTTTTGAAATTAGTGAACTGTTATATAAACTTCTCCACACCCACATTAAACCTTCTCTGCAAGGGGTTACAGGTCTTGTGGCCACACAAGCCATGGATGCACAGGGCAATGCGTCTGTAACAGTATATACGAATTTTTCACATGGGAATCCTCATTCCTTTCTGGAAGACCCCAAAGAATTTAGCGTAACACACGGAAAATTCTATAGTATATACTTCAACGGAACAGATGAATTTATCGGTAAAAAAGTGCCTATACGCATTTACCCTCAAGATATTTTGGAAGAAAATACCCAATGGAATGTCGTTGCCATGCTCCCTAAGGCTACGGAAGAAAAGCTTATTTGGAATTTTTATGGGCAAATTGCGTTCTTTATTATTTTGTGTATTGGCATTGCCTTTGGAGTATCTTACTATTTTGCAAGGCACTATTCCTCACCCATTGTAACCATTTTGGCAGAAATTCAAAATGGTAATACCACAAAGACAAATATTTTAGAATTTAGTACACTCATAGATTATTTTAAAGAAAAAGAGCAAAAGTTACGCTTAAAATTGGCAACAGAAGAAAAAACACTCAGCCAAGATAAACGAGAGCTCCTCAACGTCGACATTTCCGCTTATAATACTTTTATTGCTCAATTGGAAACCCTCACAAAGTCAGAAAGAGCTGTCTTTGAACTCTATACCCAAGGCTACAGCGCACAAGCGGTGGCTAAACAGTTACACGTTTCCATAAATACTATTCGTACTCACAATAGGAATATTTATGGAAAGCTCTACGTGTCTTCGTATAAAGAACTCATGGTATACATAAAAATGATGGTAGGTCATGACAGTGCATAACGTATGCACATAAAGTGGCACAGAGCAATGACATCCCCATAATTCGCATTGCCAAACACAACATATTTTGTTAGTTTGCCCTGTGAAGAGAGGGGTATCATGAAAAAATT
The DNA here is from genome assembly GCA_964369815.1 of uncultured Desulfovibrionaceae bacterium. GTDB lineage: Bacteria > Desulfobacterota > Desulfovibrionia > Desulfovibrionales > Desulfovibrionaceae > CAYJAD01. Next base: position 429 of record CAYJHS010000075.1, on the reverse strand, counting down.
GTTAGTCATGGGCATAGGAAATATGCTACTTACCGACGACGGTGTTGGCGTTTTTGCTGCACAAAAACTTCTGGAAGAAAACTTTGGCGACAATGTCACCGTCATGGAAGCCGGCACTTTTACACAAGATGTCTTTTACCTTTTTGAGGGCTATGCTGCTGTATTAGTGCTTGATATTGTGCAGGCCCACGGTGAACCGGGCTCAATATATAAACTGAGTGAATCCGACCTTGTGGACAATGAAAAACAACGACTCTCTATCCATGACATTGATCTCATTGACTCTTTAAATATGGCAGAACTTCTGCACGGACACAGACCGTATATTCAAGTTCTTGGCATGGAACCTTACGACTTTACTTCATGGAATATAGGTCTTTCTCCCAAGGTTCAAGAGAAGTTTGATTATTATTTAAAAATTGCCCGTCA
>CAYJHS010000074.1:0-11114 GCA_964369815.1 uncultured Desulfovibrionaceae bacterium | reverse complement strand
TTCGCATTGAAGATATTTTACAGCACTATCAAGCATGGGAAGGGCTTTTACGCTCTTTGCGCTCAGGCTTTACCCGCATTGAAGATTTGAGCGACTCCCACGAAAGCGCCACTCGCACCAAGGGTATTGAGCCAGAACCAATTGCCCTTTACACTGAACATAGCGTAAAAATTATTCTTATTGGGAGCGAAGCTCTTTACGAAACCTTGTTACAAAGTGATGAGCGCTTTGGCAAGCTTTTTAAAATCAAAGCGCATCTTTCGGAACAAACCGAGCGTAATGCCCAAAATATAAAATACTATCTCTGCAGAATAAAATGTATTATTCGTGACGAAGAATTGTTGCCCTTTGACAAAAGTGCCCTCATTTGGATGGTGGACTATGGATCAAAGCTCGTGGAAGACCAGCGTCAGCTTAGCTTAAAATTCCCACTCTTGCGGGAAATTATGTTGGAGGCCTCAAGCCTTGCCGCTTTGCAAAAGCAAGATATGGTCACCGCCGCCACTCTTGAAAAAGCCTTTGATGATAAAACCTACCGTGCTAACTTGGTAGAAGACATATTTATGGAAGAATATGACCGTGAAATGATTAAGGTTCGCACTTCCGGTCAAGCTATAGGGCAAGTTAACGGCTTGTCGGTAACATGGCACGGAGACTTTGAATTTGGGCTGCCGCATCAAATTTCCTGCACCGTGGGCGTGGGACATGGGGGCATCATTGACCTTGAGCGTGAAGCTGAGCTTGGCGGCCCCATCCATACCAAAGCCATGATGATTTTGAAAAGCTATCTGGTGTCACTTTTTGCACGCAGGCGCCCCATTGTACTTACCGGTAGTCTGTGCATTGAGCAAAGCTACGCCGGAATTGAAGGGGACTCCGCTTCTGGAGCGGAGCTAGTAGCCTTGCTTTCTGCCATAGCACAAGTGCCCGTGCGCCTTGACCATGCCTTTACCGGTGCGCTCAGTCAATCAGGCCAGATTATGGCTGTAGGCGGAGTGAGCCGAAAAATTGAAGGCTTCTTCAATGTCTGTGCTCGTCATGGACTTACTGGCACACAAGGGGTACTCATCCCCTATGATAATGTGGAACACTTAATGCTTTCTCCACGCATTGTGGATGCCGTCACCAAGGGGAAATTTTCTATCTACCCCATTAAGCATATTGACGAAGCTTTAGAAATTCTCACCGGCACTCATGCTGGAAAAAGACGTAAGGATGATACATTTACACCCCACAGCCTCTATGACCTTGTGGATAAGCGTTTACGCAGTTTAGGTGCCTATGCTGCCAAGGATATTCATGAAATGCGCCGCAGAAAAGGACGCTCTTCTTGAAAATCCCTCAAACCTTAGCTTTGCACATGCTCATTTATGGCACCGCTCTTTTGAGCGTCATGGGCGTGGCAGTGGTCTTGCCCGTTATGCCGGACATAGCGCAACAATTTGCCATTGACGAAGCCAATTTGGGTATTCTGGTCTACACCTTTACCCTTCCCGGTGTGATTTTTGCCCCAGTCGGCGGCATTTTGGCCGATCGCTGGGGCCGAAAGCGTGTGCTACTACTCTGCCTTTTTTTCTTTGCTTTAGGTGGCATGATGACATCTTTTGCCACAAGCCTCACGGCCTTGCTTTTTTGGAGAGTAGTGCAAGGCATGGGAGCAGCCTGCCTTGGTGTCCTCTATACCACCATTGTGGGCGATGTCTATCAAAACGAACACCAACGACTTAAAATTATGGGATTTGCTGCCACAACATTAAGCCTTGGAGCAGCCATATTCCCTGCCCTTGGGGGATTACTTGGTGAAATAGGCTGGCAGTGGACTTTACGCCTATCGCTACTTGCAGTGCCGCTTTTTTTTGTCGTGCTCTACACCCCTTTGCCCCAGCAAGCTAAGCATGCCAATATGCAAAAATATTTCAGCCAAATCCGTAGTTTTATTATGCAGCGCAAGACACTTATGCATTTTGGTATTACCTTTTGCGCCTTTTGCATTTTATATGGCCCTCTCGTCAGCTATTTCCCCCTCTTAGCCCATAGGCAACATCAAGCTACACCAGCACAAATAGGCATTTTATTTGCACTTTCTTCCCTTGGCACCGTAGCCGCTACCCTTTTTCTTGCGCCAATGGTAGCACGATTTTCCACCACCAAAACAGCGTGCTATGGGGCATTTTTCTTCCTTCTTTCCATGCTCATGCTGACTTTTTGGCAAGACAGCCTGTCTTACTGGTATTTAACCCTCCCCATCCTCAGTTATGGTATCGGGCAAGGCTTACTCTACCCCATCACTATCAACTCTTTAAGTGCCATTGCCCCTGATACTGGACGTGGAGCACTTATGGCTATCAATGGTACCATCTTGCGACTTGCGCAAAGCATTTCCCCCTTTATATGCGGCCTTATTTTTTTACATGGCGCTTTTGTAGGGGTATTTTTCTTTGGCATAGCTATAGCCACTATAATGCTTTTTTTTGCTTTTTATGCTTTTAGCCCATGTAAAAACATTGACATTTCAACATAAAGTTTTTAGTTTTTTCTTTTTTAGTAAGAGATTATATACATTCCTTATGTAAAAAAATCACTTCGTTATACTTATTTTGTTATATTCTAGGATGTTACTCCATGCACATGTCAAAGAAAGATGCCCTACTCCATGCCGCCAAAGAACTTTTTGGCGAATATGGCTATGTGGAAACCACATTTAAAAAAATTTCAGAAAAAGCCGGTGTGGCCTTGGGCTTGCTTACCCACCACTATGGAAATAAAGAAAAGCTCTTTCTTGCCGCTGGATTATACGTTCTTGAGCGCTTTTTAGTAGTATTACGTGCCGCCACAGCCAATGGCGAAAATGGCTATGACGCAGTCTTAAAATTCTGCACAGCTTAGCTTGATTTTTCAGTAGATAAAAATTCCCATTGGTTGGTGCTTGTGCGTTGCTCACCTTATAGCGATATGAAAACAAGCGCTGACCGTGAATTAATGACAAGCAGCTTTCAGCGAGTATCACAAGTGCTTGAATCTTGTATTTCTGCTGGAATACATGACAAAAGCATCCGTAGCGACATACACGCTCACGATACGGCACAGGTAATCATTGCCCTTATGGTGGGTGTTAACCGAACCCGAGTTTTAACCCCTTATGGAGGAGAGAACTTATACGCCGAAGCACTGCAATTTGTTTCCCGCGCGTTAAAAAATTAATTTTTTTGCTTTTACCCCGCATCCAACTTTAAACTCTTTTAGGAGAAACTTTTTTCATAAAAGCTTCTCCTAAAAAAAACTCCCCTAAACAAAAATCCATAGCTTATACTCAAGCCTTACAAGACAAAGGCTTTACAGACCTTTATTTTTATACTATAGGGCTTTAATAATGGTTTATGCCTATTATCACACATGCAAAAGCGTATGATTTTAATGGATATGCAATGTCAATTAAGGAGCTTTTATGGCCTCAAATATAGCAAATGCACGCCAAGGTTTACGCCAAATTAACTCTCAGTTAAAGCAAGGTAAAAGTGTTGCCGCTGTCCAATCGGTGCAAAACGCATTGCAGGTTATGCGCACCAACTTACTCAAAAATGAGCGCACAGAACTTACAGAATTGCTCCAAAATGCCGTGCAAAGCTTAAAAAGCGACCCCTTAATCAAAAATATATTCCCTCTTTCATTAAACTACACTCCTGGTGTTGAGGCGGGGCTTGGTGAAAGCTTAAAGGAATTACAAGTATGCTTTTCTGAGCATGTACAGGCCGAAGCCGAGGAAGCCAAAAGACTACTGGATGAAAAAAAGCGCAGTTGGCTTGAGCGAGGCAAGGAAGAGCTGACGACCAATCAAGAAAAAGGCCGTGCCACACTTATTGCTCTTGGACGTGAATATCCACAAGATTATCTGCTTCTTGGAAATATTGGCGAGGCGTTTTTACAAGCTAAAATGTATGAAGATGCCGTAACTTTTTTAACAGAAGCACTTGACCTTCGAGATGATAATATTCCCTTGTATAATGCCATTGGCATTGCTTTGCGAGAACTTGGGCGCTTTCCTCTAGCGGAAACATATTACCTAAGAGCCTCAAAATACTTGAGGCACGATCCAAATTTATACTTTAATATCGCAAGATAATATATTGATTGGAAAAAGTTGTCCAAGTCCAAGCAAGCCATTTCTGTAGCACTAAAACTTTCGCCAGATTTTGTACAAGCCCAAAAGCTACTTGCCTATGTAGAAAAGAAAATGGTTGCTGCTCAGCAATAAGCAACAGTTCTGTATTTTTAAGATTTTTTCCGCGCATAACGCGCATAGCATTTTGATACAGCGTGATTTTTAGGCATATTTTCAAGATATTTGCCATGCAAGCTCACGGGAGAAAAAAGTTCACTTGGTGCCTCCTGTGTTGGTTGACAGGCTACGTCTAAAGGAACTTTATCCAGTGAAAGGCTTACTTTTACACTGTTAAAATATGCGCGGCCCATAAAGGCATTGGCTCTTTCTAAAATTTCAAAGTGCATAAAAGAAATCTCTTGCAAGCTTAACGCATCTTCTCCTCCCACAAGCAAAACCTGATTCTTGCTCCCAAGCGGCCATGCAAGGCTTGCTATTTCATCGCCCATGATCATGTGCCAATGTCGCCACAGCTCCACAAGCTGACGCTGTTCCGGCTTATTAGAAAGCTGCATAAGACGTCGTAAAAAACGTTCAACATGTGTACGAGCCCGCACAGGCCGCGCCCAATATTTTTTCTTCATGCCCTCTTGTAGCCTATGCTTGTCCGACCTGCAAGAAAAGAAAGATGTGGTATATGTCGTAAAATTATACATGCGCAAGATACGCAAAAAACTGGAAAGCATTTGACAATAATAACATGCTATGTCATGCTCTTGGCAATAAAATTTGGTCTTTTTAAAGTAATTTGTAAAACGTCCGAGTTCCAAACAAGAGAGGAAATATGTTACACCCAGCCATACTTTGTGGCGGAAGCGGTACACGCTTATGGCCCATGTCTCGAGCTTTAAGTCCCAAGCAATTTGTGGAATATGATAAAAATTCCCCCACTCTTTTTGCACAAACTTTTGAGCGGGTACAACACTTACAAAGAGTGTACGAGCGTGGCATTGGAGCCCCCATCATTATTAGTCATGAAGAGTATCGTTTTTATGTAGCAAGTACCTTACAAGACATGAATTTGCCAGGGAGCCGAACTCCCAATATTATTTTAGAGCCGGAAAGTAAAAATACCGCTCCAGCCATTGCTCTTGCTGCCCTTGCGGCTCTTGAGGCTGACGATGATGCTGTTTTGCTTATCCTCCCCTCAGACCATGCTTTAAAACCTGACAATGCGCTCATTTCTGCTGTGGATAACGCCATGGCTGCGGCAGAGCAAGGTTTTTTAGTGACCTTTGGCATTAGCCCTGACAGCCCCCGTACCGGCTATGGCTACATTGAAAAAGGGGAAATTTTGGACATGAGCGAAGACTTATCATCGCTCCTTGAGCAAGATGTTTTCCATGTGCGTACTTTTGTGGAAAAACCCCACTTGGAAAAAGCAACTGCTATGTTTGAGGAAGGGGGACACCTTTGGAATAGTGGTATGTTTTTATTCCGTGCTGATGCCTATTTAAACGAACTAGAAAAATTTATGCCTGACTTGGTAGACACGTGCACTCACGCTTGGAAAATGCGCCAGCAAGACCGAGACTTTATTCGTCCCGATGCCACCGCTTTTGCCGCTTGCCCAACACAGTCCATTGACTATGCCGTTATGGAACATACAGCAAAAGCCGCTGTGCTCCCCTTGCATGTGCAATGGAATGACCTAGGCTCTTGGGAAGCGTTTTATGAACTGGACGAACACAACAAAGACGCCCTTGGCAATGTGTCCCGTGGCGACGCGCTTTTGTTTAAAACCAGAAATTCTTATGTGCATGCCGAAACTCGCCTTGTAGGCACCCTTGGCGTTGAAGATTTAATCGTGGTGGAAACAGCCGACGCTGTCCTTGTTGCTAAAAGAAATTATGCGCAAGAGGTACGAGCCATAGCTTCAGGACTCAAGGCACAAGGGCGTAGTGAAGCATTGCTGCATCAAAAAGTATGTCGTCCGTGGGGATATTATGAGCGCCTTGCAATGGCCGACCGTTTTCAAGTAAAGCGTATCGTAGTGCGTCGTGGCGAGGAGCTTTCATTACAAAGACACTATCATCGTGCCGAGCACTGGGTGGTAGTCAGCGGCACTGCCGAAATTACCAATGGAGACAACGTCTTTTTGCTTTCAGAAAATCAGTCTACCTATATTGCTCAAGGAGCAAAGCATCGGTTAAAAAACCCCGGTATTATCCCTCTTGTGCTCATTGAAATTCAATCCGGTGCCTACCTCGGAGAAGATGACATCGAGCGTTTTGACGATAGTTACGGTAGACTGGCTCCTGCATAATATGATAATGGACGTACATTCTTCAATTTTTGTCGCCGGACATAATGGCCTTGTGGGCAGTGCCGTGGTGCGTGCTTTGCGTCGTAATGGATTTTCCAATATTATCACTTATGACCGCCAAGAACTCAACCTCTGTGACACTGCCGCTGTAGACGCCATGTTCGCCAAAAGTAAGCCGGAATATGTGTTCATGTGCGCCGCCAAAGTGGGTGGCATCCTCGCAAACAGCACATACCCTGCTTCTTTTATTTATGAAAATTTGCAAATGCAAAATGCTACCATTCACGCCGCATGGCAACACGGAACAAAAAAGCTTCTTTTTCTAGGCTCTTCGTGTATTTACCCTCGAGACTGTGCGCAACCCATTAAAGAAGAATATCTACTCAACGGCCCACTGGAAAGCACGAATAAACCCTACGCCTTAGCTAAAATAGCCGGCATTGAAATGTGCGCCGCCTATGCTAAGCAATATAACTTTAATGCCATAAGCGTTATGCCTACCAATTTATATGGCCTCGGTGACAACTATCATGCAGAAAATTCACATGTGATTCCGGCACTCATAGCCCGTTTTCATACCGCTAAACTGGCAAAAGCACCTATGGTAAGCATTTGGGGCACCGGTACTCCACGACGTGAGTTTTTACACGTAGATGATTTGGCGCAAGCTTGCCTTATGCTTATGCAAAGGTACAGTGAAAGAACACATATCAACGTAGGTTGTGGTGAGGATATACGCATCATAGACCTTGCCCATATGGTGGCAAAAACTGTTGGGTATACCGGAGATATTATGACCGACAGCAGCAAACCCGACGGAACACCTCGGAAAGTGCTTGATATTTCTAAAATAACAAGCCTTGGCTGGAAGCCTCGTATTGCCCTCGACGCTGGGCTTGCCATGGTCTATGAAGACTTTTTACACAGCAAAGTCCGCCAATAAAGAGCAACCTGTGTTAAAAAAAATTTTCCAACACCTTGCCATGTTTCTCTGGACGCCGCAACTCTTACTTGTCCTGTTGTGTGTCATTTTTTATGCTGCTTTGCAGTATTATACGCATAATACGCTAAACAGTGTAGGACAGGTGAGTGTAGCTTTATTAGATAAGCTTTTGGCCTTACGCATGTTTTTGAGTGGGCTCTTTTGTTTGCTGCTTGGTTACATGGGGGTAAAACTCTCTGGTCAAGTGTGGCCAGCGGTGCTTATTCACTGCCTTGTCGTCATAGCAATCTTGTGTATAGACTTATCACCTGCCCAAATTATAGCACATTGGGATATTACCCTCCTTATTCTCTCTGCAGTAGCAGCTTTAACGGGAGTTGCCGGCGGCCTAACCTTAGGACTTTTTTGGCTACGCATGCGCTATCCAGCATTTTTTTGGCGAAAAAAATCGTAGTTTGCTGCAATATATAAAATTTTATGGGGGAAAGTCTTTTTGGCGCTAGCAAAAGTTTTCCCCCTTCCCCCAAAACAAAAATTATTTAATTATCAAAAACCCTTCTTCATCTTTTTTATCTTGCACATGGCCCACTTCCCAAAAACTTTCCCCAAGGCTTTGCAACATTTCTTTGGCTGCACGCAATTTTTCTGCGGGCACTGCCAACAACAGCCCCCCCGATGTTTGCGTATCAAAAATAAGAGATTCAACACTTGGGTCAATATTTTTTGGGGTATGTGTAAAAGCTTGCCAATACTTTCGATTATCATGACTGCCGGCAGGAATAAGCCCATTTTTGGCATAATCCAATACATGCGCCATGGCCGGAATACTTTCACTATATAATATTATTTGCTTATTTGAAGCACGTGCCATTTCTATACTATGCCCACCAAGGCCAAAACCGGTGATATCGGTAGCCGCCTTAAGCCCCAATTCACCAATAGCTAGCGACGCATTTTTATTAAGTTTTCCACACCATTGTGCCAACAGTGCTTCGCTTTCTTCACAATCATCCCAGCGAGCTTTAACACCTGTTGCAAGAATGCCCGTGCCAAGAGGCTTCGTCAAAAGCAACCTATCACCATCTTGCAAGCCATCATTAGTGGCTTTTTTCGCAGGGTCAATGATGCCAGTAACCGATAAACCATATTTAATTTCACTATCTTCCACCGTATGCCCACCCACAAGCACGGCCTCAGCTTCACTTAGGGCGTCAAGTCCGCCCTGTAAAATATGCGCAATGTGTTCTTCGCCAAGACGCCCATGACAAGCTGTGGGGAAAAACAGCATATTCATGGCACACCAAGCGGTGCCGCCCATGGCATACACATCGGACAAAGCGTTTGCCGCAGCAATACGCCCAAACGCATAAGCATCATTAACAATAGGTGCTAAAATATCCACCGTTTGCACAATAGCCATGCCCGCAGGAATGGACACTAGGGCCGCATCTTCATTGTGCGCACGCCCCGCCAAGACACGAGACTCTAAGGAAGCCGTAGCCGCAGATGCCGGACGCACAAAGCTAAGAATTCGCTCCAAAACCTCTGGAGCCACTTTTGCTGCTCAGCCTGCAGCCTTTGCCATATCAAGTAAGTACATATCTCATATCTCTTTAGAATATTAATAAAATTAAGCCCATGCTTCCAAATTTTTTTGAATAAAATCACACACCGCCGCATGTTCTGCCTTACCATTATCTTGCACATACATAGGGGCACCAAAGCTAAAATGTATTGTTTTTTCAGGCTGAATAGAGCCAAAATCCTTCACAAGTGAGCCTTGCCCCCAAGCGTCGGTTTTCAATGCCAAGGGAATAATGGGCTTTTGGCTTTGCTTAGCCAGCTTTACCCCAATAGAATTGAATTTTTTTAAATCAAACTCCACAGAGCGGGTACTTTGTGGAAAAATAATCACACTTACACCGCTTTCAAGCTTCTTTTTTCCTTCTTCAAGTACGGTTTTCAAATCCTCTCGAGGATTCGTTCGCCCCACAGAAATAGCCTGACGTGCTCGCAGTACATCCCCAAAAAAAGGTGCGTTCATCAGAGAATCTTTCACCACAAAAGTCACAGGACGACGAGGGCGAATCATACCCGGTAAAAGAAATGTTTCTAGCGTACTCATATGATTACCAATGAATACACATGGTTCTGTAAATGCATCAATGTGGTGTAAGCCTTGAATTTCTATACGTGCGCCGACGCTCTCAAGCTCCCTTCCCACGGCCACGCTACAATTTGACCACATTTTTCCATCACACAGCCCACGCTTTGCAGCACGGCACAGCGTATAGGCCGGCTTTATAAAACGCAAATAAAAAAGTATACTAGGGAACATTTTAGAAAGCGTCCCAATGGAATTAGAAGGACTTATATAACTACTCTCTAAACCATAATGTCTGTCAAACTCTTGTAGTGCTTTTTGCATAATAATCACCAATATTAACTAGTTACTCATCATGAGAGGGATCAAGCTTACGCCACCACTGGCTAAGGCGTGCTTCATCACCATGAAGCCGTGCTCTGTAAAAACGTCGTCCCACAAGTTCCTGCGGTAGATAGTCCTGCGCCACATAACTTTGAGGGAAATTATGGGGATACTTATACTCTTTACCATAGCCCCATTCCTTGTGTAACTTTGTCACTGCATTGCGCAAATGTAAAGGCACTGGCTTTGGCCCTTCAGCTCGAATCTCCTTTTGAGCCAAAAGATAGGCGGCATAGGTACTATTGCTTTTTCGTGCAAGAGCTAGATAAACCACCGTTTCTGCCAGTGGAATAAAGCCCTCGGGCATACCGACAAACTCAATAGCCTGCTGACAAGCCACCGCCATAGGCAAGGCTGCTGGGTCTGCAAGTCCCACATCCTCTGACGCCGATAAAATAAGCCGACGGCATATAAAACGCGGATCTTCGCCGCCTTCCAACAAGCAAGCTAAATAATATAGTGCCGCATCAGGGTCGCTCCCCCGTATGGATTTAATGAGTGCAGAAGCCAACTCATAATGGCTATCCCCATCCTTATCATGCCGACTCAAAATCTCCGGCAAACTGGCCTTTATTTTTTCGAGGTTTCGGTTTTCTTCCGGCAGAACCGAAACATATTCCACTAAATTTAACAAAGCCCGCGCATCGCCCCGTGAAACCGCCACCAGCAATTCAACAATAGGCTCGTTTAAATGAATGTCCATTTTTTCTGCGCCACGCTTAGCTAGCGCCGCCAACTCCGCATGCCCCAAGGTGCGCAAACGTAAAACATGCAAGCGAGATAAAAGCTGACGAGTTACGCTAAAAGACGGATTTTCTGTGGTAGTAGCAATAAGCGTCAACTCGCCCGACTCAACCAAGGGTAAAAAAAAGTCCTGCTGCGCCTTAGAAAAACGGTGCAATTCGTCAAGTACCAAAATTTCTATACCATTCAGCTTGCGTCGCAACAACTGCAAACCCGCTTCAGGAGCACTAATACGCACATAATGCTCACTCTTAGACTTGGCGAGTAAAAGTGCCAAAGTAGACTTTCCACAACCAGGCGGGCCAAAAACCAGCAAAGCCGGCAAACGTTTTGCCGCCATAAAAGACTGAATTCTATCCTTTATATGCCCCTGACCTACAAAAAGATCCAAATCCTCAGGGCGTAGCCTCTCCGGCAAAGGCTGCTGTACTGTCATAAAACTTTTTCCATGGAGTTATATTATTTTGTTTTTCTGATTGCTGGTTTTTCTGGGGGGAAACTTTTGTGAACAAAA
>CAYJHS010000073.1:0-11114 GCA_964369815.1 uncultured Desulfovibrionaceae bacterium | reverse complement strand
TTTGAGGGGGGTGTGGGGGGAACTTTTTGGCGCTAGCAAAAGTTCCCCCCACAAATATTAATTAGCTACTATATTAACAAGTTTCCCTGGTACTACAATAACCTTGCGTACTGTAAGGCCATTCAAATGTCTTTGGATGGCCTCATCAGCAAGGGCGAGTTTTTCGACATCTTCTTTGTTTGTTTCGGCAGGTACTTCAAGTTTTCCACGCAATTTGCCATTCACCTGTACCACGACGGTAATAACGTCCTGGGCGGTGGCTTCGGCCTGCCATGTTGGCCATGGCATGTCAGATACTTGTCCGCTATGTCCAAGCTCTTGCCAAAGTTCCTCACACATATGCGGTGTGAAGGGGCAGAGCATGGTGAGTACAGTGCCCATGGCTGAGGAGAAGACTTTTTGCCCTGATGTGTCGGCGCACAAGGCGTCTTTAGCAAGGTACATAGCGTTGACCAATTCCATGACGGCGGCAATAGCCGTGTTGAATTGGTATTTATTTTCGATGTCGCTTTGTACTTTTTTCACCGTGAGGTGTTCTTTGCGGCGTAAGTCTTTAGCTATGTCTACCTGTGCGGCACTTTCGGCATCGGTGGCAGTGCTTGAACAAGAAGCCATGGGGGTAAGTCCATTGCGGGTTTCTGCAAAGAGGCGCCATACCCGATTTAAGAAGCGGGAAGAACCTTCGATGCCGGAGTCTGACCAGTCAAAATCTCGCTCAGGTGGCGCTGCAAAAAGGCAAAAAAGTCGCACAGTATCGGCGCCATAGAGGTCGATCATACGGGTAGGGTCTTCTACGTTGCCCTTAGATTTTGACATCTTAGAACCATCTTTAAGCACCATGCCTTGAGTGAGCAAGTTGGTGAAAGGTTCGTCTAATCCTTCAGGATAAAAACCTAAATCTCGTAAAGCCTTGGTGTAAAAACGCGAATACAACAGGTGCAAAATGGCATGTTCGACGCCGCCGATGTATTGATCTACAGGCATCCAGTATTTAATAATGTCCTTGTCAAAAGGGGCGTTATCATTACGTGCGTCGGCATAGCGGGCAAAGTACCATGAGGACTCCACAAAGGTGTCCATGGTGTCTGTTTCTCGCTTGGCAATGCCGCCGCAGGTGGGGCAGGTGCACTCATAAAAGGAAGGACTGTCCGGCAGGGGAGAGCGTCCGTCTTCCTTTGTTTTCACATCTAATGGCAAAACAATGGGGAGATTTTCTTCTTTTTCGGGAACAACGCCGCATTTTTCGCAAAAAACTATGGGTATGGGGGAGCCCCAATAACGCTGACGCGAAATATTCCAATCGCGCAGGCGATATTGCACGGTAAATTTGCCAAGTGCTTGGGCTTCGAGAGCTTTAGCCACGGCTTTTTTCCCTTCTTCAAAGAAAATACCGTCAAAATCACCGGAATTAAACATAGTACCGGCGCCGGTGTGCGCCTCGGTCATGTGGGCAACGTCTAGCGTAGCTTCGTCTTCGGGTTGAATGACAGGGATGATGTTCAAGCCGTATTTTTTGGCAAACTCAAAATCACGCTGGTCATGTGCTGGCACGCCCATGACCGCCCCTGTGCCGTACTCTGCCAACACAAAGTTGCCAAGCCAAATGGGGATTTTTTTACCTGTAAAGGGATGCGTACAATATGCGCCGGTGGCAATGCCTTCTTTTTCAAGATTTTCACTTTGTCTGTCAAGGCGGTCCATATTGCGGATTTTTTCTATAAAAGCACGTACTTTTGCTTCGTCAGGTGTGCCACTAATAAGCGTGTCCACTAGCGGATGCTCTGGAGCAAGAGTCATAAAGCTCACCCCAAAGACCGTATCCGGACGAGTGGTAAAAACATCAATGCCCTTATATGTCTTGCCCTCTACTTGTATTGCATTTTCAAAGGGGAAGGTAATTTCTGCACCGTGGGACTTACCAATCCAGTTTTGTTGCATGGCAATGACTCTTTCAGGCCAGCCTTTGTGCAATTTGTCTAAATCCGCAAGCAATTCTTCGGCATAGGAGGTGATGCGCACAAACCACTGGGTAAGTTCCTTTTGCTCCACCACCGAGTCGCAACGCCAGCACAGCCCTTCTACCACTTGCTCATTGGCGAGCACAGTATGACAATCGGGGCACCAGTTTTGTGGCGCTTTTTTACGGTAAATAAGGTCTTTTTCAAGCATTTTTAAGAAGAAAAGCTGCTCCCAACGGTAATATTCCGGTACGCAGGTCGCTACTTCCCTGTTCCAGTCATAGGAATAGCCAAGGCGTCGTAATTGCGCGCGCATATTGTCAATATTGGAAAAGGTCCATGCCGCAGGGTGGGTGTTATTTTTGATAGCCGCATTTTCCGCCGGTAGTCCCAAAGCGTCCCAACCCATGGGATGTAAAACATTAAACCCTTGCATGCGTTTAAAACGTGCTATCACATCGCCAATGGAATAGTTCCGCACATGCCCCATGTGAATGTTTCCAGAAGGATAGGGTAACATTTCAAGAACATAATACTTGGGCTTGTTGGATGTGTGACTGCAAGCAAAGGTTTGCTCTTTGTCCCAAAAATTTTGCCACTTGGTCTCAATACTGGCGGGAGTGTATGTTTGCTCTATCATAAATAACCTGTTTTATTTTTTATTTTTTTGGGGAGGGGAGAAGGAAACTTTTGCTTGCGCCAAAAAGATTTTCCTTTCACTTTCCAAAATTTTAAGCCAAACCCCTTCCCCCTCCTTTCAAAATGCGCCTAGTGTCGTGGCAAAGTCAAGGGGAGTGGATGAATTTTGTATATCTTAACGGTGTGTTATTTCGCCGTTTTCTAGTGCTTTGGACGCGGCATCTAAGATGCCATTCACAAAGGAACGCGCATTGTCATCCCCAAAGTGGCGTGAAAGCTCTAATGCCTCAGCAATGGCCACCTTGGCAGGAATGTCACTGCGAAAAAGCATTTCGTACATGCCGATACGTAAAATGGTCAGCTCAATGCGCCCCATACGGCTAATGCGCCAATTGTGTGAGTATTGCTCCACCAATGCATCCAGCTCTTTTTCCTGTGTCCAAATGCCGGCCACAAGTTCCCATGCAAAGCCTTGAAAATTATCTTGTAGGCCCTCTTTTTCCACAAAGTCAGGCGAGTTGCGAAAGGCCGCACGCACTCCTTCCATGTCCTTGGCAGGGGTAAAAGAAAGAGCATACAAAACCTGAAAAGCAAAAGCACGGTCAGTGCGGCGTGAATTTTTTTTTGACATGAATAACCTGTTACTACATGGATTTATTAAAAGATACTGCGGCATCGCACAGAGTGGACAGCCAAGGGCTGTCTGCTTTGCTCAACCCTGCACCGATGCGCTAAGCGCAAGCCCTACAGCCAAGCCGTTTAAACATTACCTCGATACACTAAACGCAAGACTTTCAGATAAGCCGTTGAAAAATGACACCGATGAGCCAAGCACAAGGCGGATTATTGTGCATAACAAAGAAGATGAATGCGCTTTGAGGAAGTGTACTCTTCTGGTACTCGACCAAAAAAGCGCATGAGATCTGATGCAGTTATGCGCAAAAAGACGCTTAGGCTTAGATGTTTTGGAGCACTCGGACAGTCTCGAGCACCGCCGCTGCTGCCTCAACGCCTTTGTTTCCAGCTTTAGTACCGGCACGTTCAATAGCTTGCTCTAAATTATCAGTGGTCAAAAGCCCAAAGCCCACAGGCATGCCGTACTCTAATGAAACGTGAGCTAAGCCCTTGGTGGCTTCGTTGGCTACAAAGTCAAAGTGCGGTGTGCCCCCACGGATGACTGCCCCTAAAGCCAAAATACCGTCACAATCTTTCTTGGCGGCAATTTTTTTGCATACCACGGGCATTTCAAAGGCGCCGGGGATGCGAACAATGGTGATATCTTTTTCAGCGCAGCCGTGGCGCACTAAGTAGTCCACTGCCCCGCCCACAAGGCGATCCACAATAAAATCGTTAAAGCGTGTTGCAATAATGGTGAACTTCAAACCTTTGGCGTCTAACATACCTTCAATAGTACGAATGTCTGACATATATTCCTCCGAAATAATTCTCATATTTTGTATAGGGTTTGTATTGCCCTATATTATTAATACAATGCGCTTTAGGGTGTATTTTTCGTGACGCATTGGTTTTTTTGAAAGGTGGGGCTCTGGGAGTGACGCTTTTTCCCTAAAAAGCTTCCCTCCCCAAAAAAATAAAACTGATCTTTAAAATTACGGCCTGCACGTTGACAGAGAACCGAGTAAATGCCCCATTTTTTCTTTCTTGGTTTTTAAATAGCATTCATTGTCGGGATTGGCTTGAGTTTCAATGGGCACACGGTCCACAATTTCGATACCATACCCTTCTAATCCAATAATTTTTTTAGGATTATTGGTCATCATACGCATCTTAGTGATGCCCAAATCCACAAGAATTTGCGCACCTGTGCCATAGTCTCGTAAGTCCGGCGCAAAGCCTAATTTTTCATTGGCTTGCACGGTGTCAAGTCCTTGGTCTTGTAGGGCATAAGCACGAATTTTGTTGGCAAGGCCAATGCCGCGTCCTTCTTGACGCATATAAATAACGGCACCACGGCCTTCTTTTTCAATTTGTGCAAGGGCTGCCCCGAGTTGTCCGCGGCAATCGCAACGCATGGAGCCTAGTGCATCGCCCGTCAAGCACTCACTGTGTACGCGTACAAGTACCGGTTCTGGCCCTGAAATATCACCCTTTATAACGGCTAAATGTGTGCCGCTGTCCATGTCGCATTCATAAGCAATAACCTGAAAATCTCCATAGATGGAAGGGAGGTGTGCTTCGTCTACGCGGCGCACAGAGACCTGTCCGCGTTGCATACGATAACGAATAAGGTCTTTGACCGCCGCAATCTTGAGGTCGTGTTCTGCCGCAAAAATTTCTAGTTCAGGCAGGCGCATCATGCCGCCTTCATCGTTCATGATTTCGCAAATAACGGCCGCATCTTTGCAACCAGCGAGTACGGAAAGGTCGACACTTCCTTCTGTTTGGCCGGCACGGACAAGCACGCCGCCATTGCGAGCACGCAAGGGGAAGATATGCCCAGGGGTGACGATATTTTCGGGGCGGGCATCATCGGCAACGCAGGCTAAGATGGTGGTAGCTCTATCCTTGGCAGAAATGCCGGTGGTAACCCCATAGCGTGCTTCGATGGAGACAGTAAAGTTGGTGCCAAACTTGGAACCATTGCGCTGGGTCATGAGCCCTAAGTCTAGCATATCGCAGCGTTCGGCGCTCATGGGCAAGCAAATGAGCCCACGCCCGTATTTAGCCATAAAGTTAATAACTTCTGGGGTGACATGTTCGGCGGCAATGGTCAAATCGCCTTCGTTTTCACGGTCTTCATCGTCCACCAAGATAATCATTTTTCCTTGGCGGATTTCCTCAATTGCTTCTTCAATGGTGCATAAAGGCATGTGTATCTTTTCCTTTTAACCTGCAGGCTTATAAAAAGCCATGCTCTTGCAATAGGTTTTCTGTAATGGAGCTTGCTGCGCTCTTTTGCGCACTTTGCGTTCCCATAAATGGGTGCAACATGTGACGCACATATTTACCAATGATATCTGTTTCAAGGTGGATTTTAGTCCCTATTTTCCATTGTCCTACTGTGGTCACAGACCAAGTTTCGGGGATAACATTCACCTCTAAAAAACCATGTTCGCCTTCTTGGCCGCAGGCATTCACCGTGAGGCTGATGCCATCCAGCGTGACGGATCCCTTGGTGATCACTTCCGGAGAGAAAGAAAGCGGAAAGTGTACTGTAATAATACGAGATTGTCCGGCCATGGCAATATTTGCTACCATGGCTACCGTGTCTACGTGTCCACTGACAATATGCCCGCCAAGGCGGTCGCCCACAGCCAGTGCTCGTTCTAAATTCACAAGAGCACCATTCTTTAAGGTGCCAAGGGCGGTGTTGGCAAGGGATTTTCCAGAAACATAGGCAGAAAAGTGTTGGCTATCTCCACTTTCTACTGTGAGGCAAACGCCATTGACCGCAATGGATTCGCCGAGGGTAAGTCCATGGAGAGGGAAGTGCGTTTGTATTGTCAAACGCATATCTTGCCCGTGAGAGTGCACAGCACTGAGGGTGCCTTGACCTTGAATAAGCCCGGTAAACATTATTTTGGCCTTAACATAATATGTATATCTTCACCGTGCATTTCGTAGTCGGTGATGCGTAAAGAAATGGCTTCAGACATGCTTATGGGGCTTTTGCCGTCAAAAATGGGTCTGGCTTCATTATCGCCAAGGATGTTGGGCGCTAGGTGCAAGTGGAATTCGTCCACAAGTCCGTTTTCTAAAAGGCTTAAGGCGAGTTTTCCGCCGCCTTCACAAAGGATGTAAGGGCATTGCAACTCAGAATACAAGCGCTTAAAAAAGGTTTCAAGGCTGGGCATGCGCATCTTCGGGTTATTGGAAAGAGGCTCCGACCATACTCGTGCCCCCAGTTCAATGAGTGACATGGCAGTGGGCGAGGCTGCTCCTGCTGGGGAGGAGTAAAAAATTACATCTTGCGGTCTTTCTTGCAAGATGACGTTTTCTAAGTTCACCACGGGCAAGCGTGAGGTGATGACACAGGCCAGCGGCTGCGGCCCTTCTTCGCCTTCCGCATAGCGCACGGTCAAGCGAGGATTATCTTCTCGAAAGGTGCTACCGCCTATGACAATGGCACCGCCGGCTTTAGCAAGCTTTTGGCGTAAAATCTGTACACGTCGGCGAGAATCTTCTCCGCTTACCCACTGCGAATGTCCGGTGCGGGTAGCGATGCGCCCGTCTAAAGTAGAAGCCATCTTCAACAAAACATAAGGGCGGGAGTGTTCTTGCCAGCAGACAAAATCCGCTACAAGGTCACGGCATAGTTGCTCTTCTACGCCTATTTCCACGTGAATGCCTTGGCTTTTGAGGTACTCCGTGCCGCCTTGCGCTTTGGGATTGGGATCCATAAAGCCAATGACCACGTGTTTTATACCGGCCTCAACAATGGCCTCGGTGCAAGGAGGGGTTTTGCCGTGATGATGGCACGGCTCAAGCGTAACCACTAAGGTGCATTGACTCACGTCAATATTTTTGCTTTTGGCATCGGCTAGGCATTCAATTTCTGCGTGGGCTTTACCGCACTCTTTGTGCCATCCTTCGGCGACAATAGTATCATCACGTACTAACACAGCGCCCACATTGGGGTTTGGGAAGACCTCAAAGCGGCTTTGTTTGGCTAGCTCAATGGCTCGTCGCATATGCTTGGCAAAGGAGGATTGATTCATGGGGTGACTCCGTTAGGATGTTCTACTTGTATGAGTTGTATACCAGCTTCACGCAGCATTTCAAGACCCAAGGGGTCAGGGTATGTGTCTACATAGTATATATTTTTTATATCGCAATTTATCAAAAGCTTAGAGCAAATACCACAAGGAAAAGTAGTGCAGTATAAATCCGCCCCACCAAGGTTAATGCCATGCAAAGCGCACTGCACAATAAGGTTTTGCTCTGCATGTATGGCGCGACAAATTTCGTGCCGCTCCCCTGAGGGGATACCGAGCTCTTGGCGCAAACAGCCAATATCAAGGCAATGCGCAAGTCCAGACGGTGCGCCATTATAGCCTGTGGCTAAAATGCGGCTGTCTTTCACTGCTATAGCGCCTACCTTGCGGCGCAGGCAAGTACTGCGTTCCGCCACCATATAGGTAATGCGCATAAAATATTCTGGCCAAGGCAATCGTTGCATACACCCCTCATTACATCCCTTCTACATACACATTCTTTGCAGCTTTGCCAAGCACGAAAACACAGGGTAAAAATAAGGCCTCTTTATGGGAAGAGGCCTTACATATTAATGGGTATAATTTTCAATTATATTTTTCCGGAAGAACCCATAACATTACGTATTTTATGGGCAACCATATCTTTTACTGCCACACGTGCTGGGTTTAAGTAGCCACGTGGGTCAAATTGTTCCGGACTGTCGGTGAAGAATTTGCGGATGGTAGCAGTCATGGCTAAGCGAATGTCGGTATCTACATTGATTTTGCACACGCCGGATTTGGCGGCTTGACGCAACATGTCTTCTGGTACACCCTTAGCACCGCCCACGTTGCCACCGTATTTATTGCACATTTCCACAAAGTCTTGTGGCACAGAAGAAGCGCCGTGTAAAACTAAGGGATAGTTGGGTAAAAGTTCAGCAATCTTATAGAGGCGTTCAAAGTCTAACTTTGCTTCGCCTTTAAATTTATAGGCACCGTGGCTAGTACCAATGGCAATGGCTAGGGAGTCGCAGCCAGAACGCTCAACAAACTCAACGGCTTGATCGGGTTCAGTGAAAACGTGTACGTCAGATTGTACATGCTCTTCAATGCCGGCCAGTGTACCAAGCTCTGCTTCTACCCATACGCCTTTATCGTGGGCATATTCCACAACTTTTTTTGTTACGGCAATGTTTTCTTCAAAGGAGAGGTGAGAGCCGTCAATCATAACAGAGGTAAAACCGCCGTCAATACAGGCCTTGCACATTTCAAAATCTGGACCATGATCTAAATGGATAACTACAGGCACATCGGCTTCTTCAAGGGCAGCTTCCACCAGTTTCATGATGTAACGCTGACCGGCATACTTACGTGCGCCAGCGGAAACTTGCAAAATAACGGGAGATTGCTCTTGGGCTGCAGCTTGCATAATGCCCTGAATTATTTCCATATTGTTGACATTAAAACCGCCAATGGCAAAGCCTTCGGCGTAGGCGCGGGCAAACATTTCACGTGGTCCAATTAGTGGCATAAAAACTCCTTTTTTTGTAAGCACCGTGTGCTTAGATTACATCTTTTGTCTGTAGCACAAAAGTATATAAACACAAAGTAAAAAGTTGTGAATATAATGCCGTCGAAAGTTTTTAAAGGGGGGCTAGAGGGTAACTTCTGTCTACAAAAGTTACTACTTAACGTAAATGTCAAAAATTAAACTTTGTTGCCCCGTTATGTATTTTTATTAATAGAGTGTCATGGCATTGAAAGTTTTTTGAAGGGGGGTCTGGGGGAAAACTTTTGTCACAAAAGTTTCCCCCCAGAAAATACTCAAATTAAAAAGTAATTACTTCAATACCTGCTGTTTACGGAATGCAACATAGGCTTCTCGCATGGCAATGTAGGGATCTACGGCTACTTTTTTGGTACTGTCATACACAGATAAAATTCCACCTACTTCATTGAAGTACAGGCCATATACTATGCCCGAAGAAATAAAGGTAGGGTCAGCATAGAGCAAGGGATCGATGAAGAAATTCACGGCAGAGCCAACACCGTCTCGCAGAGAGGAGGGGCCTATGAAGGGCAGCACCAAATAAAAACCGTCGCCAACACCCCAATGTCCGAGGGTTTGTCCAAAGTCTTCGCCATCTCGTGTCCAAGGGACCACCGTCTTTTTGCTTGCGGCTACATCTATAAAACCGGCAAAACCTACGGTACTATTTACAATAAAGCGGCTCATTTCCACACCGGCGAGCTTGAACTTGCCTTGCAAGAGCGCATTAACAAAACGGGCAGGAAAGAGGAGATTTTTTAAGAAATTACTTAGGCCTGTTTGCAGTTGGTCTGGCATGATAGCGTCATAGGCTCCATGCACAGGCTTGGCAATGTAGAGGTAGAAAATATCATTGAAGCCAAACCAAAATCGATTCCATGGCTCTAGTGGGTCGGCAATGCCGTCAACGCTCCCACTGTCACCATAATCATCAAGGCTACCGGCAACGCCGTCGCCGCCTACATCGCCATAATTGTCAAGATTGGTATCTCCAGAGTTTTTTCCTAAGAATCCCTGTCCCATAGAAGCGTGTAAGGCGGCAGGATTAACAAAGCCTGCTTCACCAATGCCCTTACCTCCCACACAAGCAGTTTGACTACATAGTGTAAGAGCAATAAGAATATAGGTTATAAATTTAGTAGGTTGCATGTTACTTGCTCTGAATGGCCTTGGCCCTTTCGCGTACACGAGCTGTCAACTGCTCGGGAGTGGCTTTGCCCAAAATATCGCTGAACTGACTACGATAATTTTTTACAAGGCTTACGCCTTCAATAAGTACGTCATATACACGCCATGTGCCATTTTTAGGTAACATACGGTAAGATATGGGAATTTTTCTGTTACCTTGCATGGTGACAATAGTGCGGATTTCGGCTCTTTGGCCATTATTACCGCTCACAACGCCGGTATATTCCATGGTTTCGCCATTATAGCCGTTGAGACTGTCAAGATAGGTGGCAAATAAAAGCTCAGCAAAGGCATCGGTAAAAGCCTTTTTTTGTGCAGGGCTAAAGGATGACCAATATCTGCCTACAGTGCGCTGTGAAAATTCACTAAAATCAAAAATTTGATATACTACTTTTTCAATAGATTTATTGAGTGTTTTACGGGTAGCGGGATTATTATACCCTGGGTCTTTGAGATAGTTTAAAATCTGTTGCACGGACGTATCCATGGCCTTTTTGGCTGCATCAGCATTGGCGTGAGCGTATGTGCTCACGAAAATACAGCTCATTAAGATTACGCTTGTTACGCAAGAAAAAAGAAATTTTGACCGCATTATACACCTCCAAAGGCAAATTTGCTAATAATTGATTCTAAATCTACAGCAGACTCTGTGTCGATAATTTCGCTGCCGGGGCTTAAATAAGTGTCTGAGCCGCCGGGAGCTAGGCTAATATATTTATCGCCAATGAGACCACTGGTCTTCACTGAAGCTATGGTATCGTCGTTAAGTTTTATTTTCTTGTCAAGGTATAAAAATACCTTTGCCTGAAAAGTTTTACTATCAAGCTCCACAGCAGAAACACGCCCTACCTGTACGCCGGCAATTTCCACCCCAGCACCTACACGAAGGCCAGAAATGGAATTAAAACGAGCGGAAACTTCGTAACCGTCACCACCAAGCACTTCCATACGCCCAAGCTTTACTGTTAAATATGCTGTGCATATGAGCCCTAAGAGCACAAATAGCCCTAAGCCGATTTCTTTTGACATTTTCATAATGGCCTCTTTATCAGTTGTGATAGTATCTGTTTTTTTGGGGGGGGGGGGGGGGGGGGGGGGGGGGGGGGGGGGGGGGGGGGGGGG
>CAYJHS010000072.1:0-11166 GCA_964369815.1 uncultured Desulfovibrionaceae bacterium | reverse complement strand
CTTTGCTGACCTAGGTTTTGAGCTCTTAGCGACCTCTGGCACTGCGCAACTTTTCCGCAATAAGGGGCTTAATGTCTCCACAGTACTTAAAGTATACGAAGGGCGCCCCAACATTGTGGACATGCTCAAAAGCCATGAAGTTGCCATGGTGGTAAATACCGCTTCTGGCAAGCTCACCGCTCAAGACTCCAAGGCCATCAGACAAGCGGCGCTCACTTACGGTATCCCTTACTGCACCACCCTTGCAGGAGCAAAAGCCACGGCACGAGCCATCGGCGCCCACCGTGGTGATATCCATGTGGAAAGTTTACAAGAATATTATGCACGTGAAAATGTGCAATAAAAAAAAGAGATTTTCATGAAAGCATCCCTTGTATTAGAAGACGGTTTTCACCTTGTGGGTAAGTCCTTCACCGGCCATATCGAAGGCGGCGGCGAAGTTATTTTTAATACCGGCATGACCGGCTATCAAGAACTGCTCACCGACCCCTCTTATTGCGGGCAAATGGTGTGCATGACCTATCCCCTCATAGGCAATTATGGTATTAATGCTGAGGACATGGAGTCACATAAGGTGCAAGTTTCTGCCCTGCTTGTCAAAGAAGCCTGCAAAGAGCCTTCCAATTGGCGCTCCATCATGACATTGGCAGATTTTTTGAATAAATACAATGTCCCCGGCGTAGAAGGCCTCGATACCCGCGCCCTTACACGTCACATCCGCATCAACGGTGCCATGCGTGGAATTATTTCCACTTCATGCCACGACGTAGCAGAACTTACTGCCCGAGCTAAAGCCCTCCCCAGCATGGAAGGCCAAAATCTTGTGCAAGTGGTGGCGCCCAAAAAACCCTATATTTGGACAGGCACAGGCACGCAGGATGTGGAACTTGACGCCAATGGCGCCCACAAATGGTCAGGCGAAGGCGTGCGCCTTGTGGTCTATGACTATGGCATAAAGTGGAATATATTACGTTTACTTGCGGTACAAGGCTTTGATATGCTTGTGGTTCCACCGCAATTTAGTGCAGCAGATGTCAAAGCCTCTGGTGCCGAAGCTATCTTCCTCTCCAATGGACCAGGCGACCCCGCCACCCTTAAGGAAGAAATCGCCATTGTACGTGAGCTCATACAAAGCTATCCCGTCACCGGCATTTGCCTTGGACACCAACTCCTTGGGCACGCCCTTGGCGGCACCACCACTAAGCTCAAGCACGGGCACCACGGTTGCAACCACCCCGTAAAAAATCTTGAAACGGGACGTATTGAAATTTCCTCCCAAAATCACGGTTTTTGCGTAGATTTAAGCAATGTCCCTGACGTAAAAATGACGCACATTAACCTAAATGACCAAACACTTGAGGGTTTTGCACATACGAAGCTTCCCATTTTCTCTGTGCAGCATCACCCAGAAGTAGCCCCTGGGCCCTTGGACAGTCAGTATTTGTTTAAATACTTCCGTGATGTTCTTGTCAAACACTTAGGAAAGTAGAGGTTTTATATGTCCATCTATATTTCCGGCTCCATAGCCTATGACCGTATCATGACTTTTCAAGGAAAGTTTACGGACAGTATCATCCCTGACAAAGTGCACAAAATGAGCATTAGCTTCATGGTAGACCGCATGGAAGAAAAATTTGGCGGCTGCTCCGGAAACATTGCTTACACCCTTGCACTGCTTGGCGAAGCTCCCAGAGCCTTTGTGCTCTCGCAAGTAGGTAAAGACTTTGCCCCCTACGCTACGCACATGCAAGAGCTGGGGCTGCCCCTCGACGGTATTACTCAAGACAGTGAACTCTTTACAGCGCTGTGCTACATCACCACCGATCTTGATAATAACCAAATTACCGGATTCTACCCCGGTTCCATGAGCCTACCCTGCCGTTTCGGCTTCCCAAAGCTCAATAAAAATACAGACATCGGCATCGTCTCCCCCGGCAACCTTACCGACATGCGTGCCATGCCAGAATACTATAAAAACAACAATATACCATACATTTATGATCCAGGCCAACAACTGCCGGTCATTTCCGCCGAAGAGCTCATTCAAGGCATAAGCGGCTCTCTTGCCCTCGTTACCAATGACTATGAATTGGAAATGATTTGCAAAAAGACTAACAAAAGCGAAACCGAAATCTGCGCCCTTACCACTTGGTGCATCACCACTCTTGGCGAGAAAGGCGCTCGTATCATAGGCGAAGGAAAAAGCTTTACTATCCCCCCTGTGCCAGTCAAACAAGTCATAGACCCCACCGGCGCCGGCGACGCTCACCGTGGCGGCCTACTCAAAGGCCTCTACAATGGCTATGATATCGTGGAATCATGCCAAATTGCTGCCACCGCCGCTAGCTACGCCATAGAACACTACGGCACACAACTGCACAACTTTACGAGCAAAGATTTCATGCAACGCTACGAAAATACCTACGGAAAACTCAGCAAAAATTTATTTAGTTAGATTTTTATTTTTTATTTTTTATTTTTTTGGGGAAACTTTTTTGAAAAAAAGTTTCCCCAAACCCCTTCAAAAAACTTTCAATGCGACCACATCCTTTCTTTTAAAGTAATATATTGCCGCAACATAATTTATCTTACTTTTCTTAATCCCCCTACCTTCCCCCTTGTGCGAAGCACTGTAAGGGGGTGCGCAGCGGCAAGCGAGCGCAGAGAGCGCAAGCCAATGCGTGGGGGTTCCCTTCGAGGACGCCACGCTTTTGTCTCCTTTTAATTACAAAAAAACCGAAACTACTGTCATATTGCACAAAAGCGTGGCTGTGTGGTTTTTGTGGAATTTCTTTAAATTTTCAGATTTTTTGCGCACACAAGGAAGTGCGCATTTTTTGAAAGCAGAATGTACTCTAGTACATGCTTTCGAAAAATGCGTAATGACGCAGTGTGCGCAGAAAAGATAAATTTTGGAGAAAGAACGCAAAAGTGCAACAAAGAACTTTTTATCTCTCTCCTCAAAAAAATCCCCACTCCCTACCATTCAAAAGCTTGCGCTTATGACAATTAGCAAGTAAAATTTTAGTCCTCAAATAATGACAACACAAAAGCGAACACCATGAATAACATACACTCTAACGCTCAAGCCGAAATTGAGCGCCTCACCAAGCTCATCGATGAGCACAACTATAAATATCACACTCTGGATGCCCCTAGCATCAGTGATGCAGAATATGACGACCTCTTCAGCCAACTTAAAACTTTAGAAGAAAACTATCCTGAATATCGTTTACCCCATTCCCCTACTACTCGTATTGGCGGCAGTATCCTCCCTTGGCTCGACAAAATGCCCCACAGCCAACGCATGTACGGGCTAGACAATATTTTTGGCGCTGAAGAATGGCAAGACTGGCTAAAAAAACTCCAACGTGCCCTGCCAGACGCCAACCCAGCACTCCTAGACACTTACTGGATTGACCCTAAACTGGACGGCCTCGCCCTTGAACTTATCTACGAAAACGGTACCCTCACGACAGCCTTAACCCGTGGCGACGGAGAAGTGGGCGAAGTGGTCACCGAGGCCGTGCGCACCATCAAAAACATCCCCTTACAACTCAAAAACACTGCGCACCCCACTGATTCTCCCCCCACCCGCATAGAAGTGCGTGGCGAAGTGGTCATATATAAGGATGACTTTGCAAAACTCAATGTCCAGCAAGAAAAACTCAAGCAAAAAGTCTTTGCCAACCCTCGTAATGCCGCTGCAGGTTCCTTGCGCCAACTGGACACCAGCATCACTGCCAAACGTCCCTTGCGCTTTTTTGCCTACGGCGTGGGTGACTTCAGGCAAGGCAGCATCCATTCCATACAAGAAATGTGGCAAACATATGCAGAGCTTATGTTAGCTTTACAAAACTTTGGCTTTCAAACCCCACCGCAAGGACAACACGTCACAGCTCCCCATGTGCTCACACTCATTGAAAAAATTCATACCCAACGAGAGCACTACCCCATGGAAATTGACGGTGCGGTTATCAAACAAAACAGCCTTGAAGCCCAAAACGCCCTTGGCTTTACCGCCAGAGCTCCACGTTTTGCCGTGGCATATAAATTTCCGGCGGCGCAGGTGCATACCACGCTCAAAAATATTGAAATCCAAGTGGGACGCACCGGTGCCTTAACCCCTGTGGGCATCTTGGAACCGGTGCTCGTGGGGGGCGTCATGGTCAGCCGTGCCACCTTGCACAATGAGGACGAAATCGCCGCCAAAGACGTGCGCATTGGTGATACAGTTATTATCCAAAGAGCGGGAGACGTCATCCCAGAGATTGTAGGCCCCATTCTATCCCAACGCTCTAACAATGCAGTACCTTTTATCTTTCCACACCATTGCCCCGTATGTCATGAAGCGGCTAATCGCGAAGAGGGTCAAGCTGCATGGCGCTGTATCAATATTTCTTGTCCCGCCATGCGAATGCAAAACATCAAGCACTTTGTATCTAAAGCAGGTCTTGACATCCAAGGCATTGGGCAAAAATGGATAGAGCAATTAGTAGATGCAGGAAGAGTTCAAAATCCTGCTGATTTATTTACTTTAACCGTAGAAGAACTGTTGCAATTTGAACGCATGGGTGAAGTATTGGCGCAGAAATTTGTCAACGCTTTTGCTGAGGCGAAGCAAAAAGCTACCTTAGCACGTTTCATCAATGCCCTTGGCATTCGCCATGTGGGCGAGCAAACTGCTAAGGTTTTAGCAAAACATTTTAGCAATATAGATGCGCTTTCCCAAGCTTGGGATACAGACCTTATGGCATTGCCAGACATAGGCCCTGAGGTAGCATCTTCCATCCAAACCTATTTCCAGAACGAAAGCAATAAAACCCTCTTGCAGACATTTAAAAACATTGGGCTTAATCCTGAAGCAGAGAAAAGTACCTCCATGCAGGACATGCCCCTCACGGCCTTATCAGGAAAAAAGATTTTATTTACAGGCACCTTAAGCATGGCCCGCCACGAAGCGGCAGCACTGGCAGAAGATGCCGGCGCAGAAGTGCTTGGTAGTATCAGCAAAAAATTAGACTACCTCATTGCAGGTGAAAAGGCTGGCTCAAAGCGGGAAAAAGCAGAAAAATTGGGCATCACCATCCTTGAAGAAGCCGATTTTTTACGTCTATGTCAAGAAAGTGCGCCGTCTGCCGCTACTCATGCTGACAAGGAAAAATCTATAGCAACACTGACAATACACAATGAACAAGGTTCTTTATTATAACATTTAACTAAAAGGATACAATTATGAGTATTTCCATTATTATTTCTGGCGCTTGTGGGCGTATGGGAAAAACCCTTGTGGAACAAGTGCAAATTGACCCCGCCTGCACCTTGGTGGGGCTTTTAGAGCACAAAGATTGCAAAGCCACCGTGGCCGAAGCACCCTGCCCAGTGTCCACCTCTGCCGACGAGCTTTTACAGCAAGCCCCCGGTGCGACTATTATTGACTTTACAGCCCCAGAAGCTTCCATTCCTCTTGCAGAAATAGCGGCAAAATATGGCAATCCTATGGTTATTGGCACTACCGGCCTTACTGAAGAACAAACACAAGCTCTAACTAACTATGCAGAAAAAACGCCCATCGCTTGGGGGCCAAATATGAGCATTGGCGTCAATGTGCTCTATAAGATCCTTCCACAACTCGTTAAAATGCTTGGTGAAGGTTATGACATTGAAATGGTGGAATTGCACCATAGCCGTAAAAAAGACTCCCCTTCCGGAACCGCACTAAAACTTGCCGAATATCTTGCCAGCGCGCGTGATTGGGACTTGAAAGAAGTGGCTAATTATCACCGTGAAGGAATTATCGGTGAGCGTCCCAAAAAAGAAATGGGGATTCAGACCATTCGTGGTGGCGACGTGGTGGGCGTGCATAATATGTATTTTCTGGGAGATGGTGAACGCATTGAGATTTCTCACCAAGCTCACTCGCGCCAAACCTTTGCCGTAGGTGCCATACGTGTGGCTAAATGGCTTGCCACACAAAAGCCCGGTAGGTTGTATACCTTGCAGGATATTTTCTAGATTTTTTCTTGAATTTTTTATTTTTTTCGTATAGGATGCAACATGTGATTGAGATTTTGTTTTTATGACACCACGTTAGGCATATTATGTGTACAATAACTCTTATTTGCACAATAGTTGCCGCACAGAGTGCATATATATAAATATGTTCAGGACATTAGCGTATATTTTATTTTTTAGCGTTTAATGTCTGGCATCTACTATAAACAATTAGGCAAAAGGCTTTTAGGGGTAATTATGCCACAAGTAGCAGCTCGTATTAGCAACGACCAAGAACGCTGGCTTAAAGATTATTTTCGTACCAAGAGTGCTGGAGCGGAATTCATTTTGCCGTGGGCAGTGGACACCTTTTTTAGAGCCATTGCCAGCATAAAAAACACCTTTAGCCCAGCTGAGCTTAAAACCATTGTGGAAGCACATAAGGACTTAAAACTTTTACCAGATCACACACGACTTTCCTATTTACACTTACGTGTTATGGACGCTTGCGATGTGAGCAACGTGCATATGCGCCACGGTGCTGCCAAGGCGGCCCTTGAAACGAAGATACGCAAGCTTGACGATACACAAGCCACTGCCCTTATGGTGTGGGCTTCTGCTTATTGGGTAAGCAAGAATACCTCAGTGGAAAATTTGGACGAATATGTTAAAACTTATTAAAGTGAATTCGTAAATTTTTTAGAACCCACTATAATATCAATAAAATAAAACACAAAGCACAATTCATGTTCAGGCGGGGTTAGCATTGCTCCGCCTTTTCTTTTGATATAGCAGAGTATATAAAGCGCAGAACGCTCTTTTTCCTCTGCAAGGATATTTATGGACGACAATTTTTATAAAACCAATATGTTGCATGCTCCTGTGGTGAGTATGTTTTTTCGTTACAGTCTTCCGTGGACCTTTTCTTTCTTGCTTATCTCCTCTGCTGGCATGATTGATGCCTTTTTTGTAGGACAATATGTGGGCGCCATGGCATTGGCATCTTTAAACATCATCTGGCCTATCTTTAGCCTTATTACTGGCTTTGCTATTGCCCTTGTGGCTGGTGGCTCGGTACGCTGCTCAAGCTATCTTGGCTCTGGCAGGCCGGAGCTTGCCTCTGCCATCTATACCAAAACCATGCTCACCATTTTTAGTGTCAGCCTTATAGTGAGTATTGTTTGTGTAGTTTTCGCCAAGGAAATTGCAGTCTTATTAGGTGCTGATGCCAACCTTCTGGAAAACTCCACAACCTACCTGCGCACTGTGGCCTGCTTTTTTACGCCATTACTTTTAGGTTTTAGCTGGCCATATTTTTTACGTGTTGACGAACGACCAGCCTTAGCTTCTTCTGGTTTAATGGTCACTGCGCTGGTAAACATCTTTCTTGATTATATTTTTATAGCACATTTATCTATGGGAGTCTTTGGCGCTGCACTGGCCACAGGCATAAGCTACGTAACCATCTTAATTTATCTTGCTGTGCCCTACCTTAACAGCAAAAAACCCCGTAAACTTTTTTTCACTAAGGACTTAGGGAGCTGGTTTGAGGTTTTGCAAAGCATTTGGAATGGCATTTCAGAAATGATCAATGAAATGTCCACGGGGGTTGTGCTTATTGTCTTAAATATCACTATTATGGAGTTAGCTGGTGCCTATGGTGTGGCGGCTTTTACAGTGGTTAATGCCATCACATGGTTTTGCCTTATGCTTTGTTATGGTTTTAGCGATTCTTTAAGCCCCATCGTTAGTGCTAACTATGCATGTAGGCTCACTCGTCGGGTACGCTCGCTGCTTTTTGCAGGCGGTGGCGCGGCTTTTTCTATAGGATTTATATGTTTTTTAGCCATGACCTTTTACCCTTATGAACTTGTGGCTATTTTCATTAAAGACAAAAGTGAAACCGTTAATTTTGCAGTAAATTTCATGGATTACTCTCGCTTCATGTTTTTATTTTGTGGTATTAATATTATTATCACGTCCTACTTTACCGGCCTTTTAGAAGCAGGCAAATCTGCCATTGTAGCATCACTACGCACCCTTATTTTACCCATCTTACTCATTTGGACACTGTCTGCCTTGTGGAATGTTCAAGGAGTTGCTATAGCTCTGCCCTTGGGTGAGGTTATTACACTATGTATCGCATTAATATTATTACGCAATACACATAAAAAAATGAGATGATTTTTTATGTATCGATTGGTAATGCAGCAAAAAGGCATTTCTATTTGTGAGTTTTTCTGGGGGGAAGGAACCCCCTTTTTGGCGCTAGCAAAAGGGGGTTCCTTCACCCCACATGAAATAAACACCAATTAAATTGAAATAACGTGGCTTTACCTTGAGCTTCATACATATGACACTTGACTCTTTTGCCAACTTGCTACATTCTAGATATTATTCATTAAAAAGGAGCTTCTCATGAAACTCTCTGCACAAAAATTACTGCTGGCTTTAGCTGTGTTTCCGCTCTACATGACCATTACCCTTGGACTGGCACAAGCGCAAAGTGCCAAATTAGAAATTGAAAATACTACTGGGCATGTTATTGATGTTGCTCTTGTGTATATGAAGGACAAAAGATCTGCCCCCATAAATCAAGGTTGGTATGTGGTTAATCCACGCTCTAAAGCCTCCATTCCTCTCACTACCGACAGAGACAAAATCTTTTGGTTTGCTAAGACCAATGATGGTTGGTACTGGGGTGGAAATGCGAACAATGCAGATGACGCCACCTTTGATATTTATGAGGGTAAATACAGCGTTGAAGCGAGCAAAAAAATTGTTGGCAAAGCCTCAGCAAGTGTACGATTTAAGGCAATTCCACGCCAAAAAGATACTTTTTATCTCAAACTTACCGACTAGGCGCAGTTCCTCGTCATAAGTCCCCATACTCGGCATGACATACCATGGCAAAACTTAAAAATATTCCCAAACAATTGAGCTACGTTCTTGGTGGTCAATGGACTCGTGACGTCATTTGGACAGCGTGCACCATCATCCTTGCACGCCACAGCCCAAGCATGTTGGGACAAATTATGTTGGCACTGTCCTTTGGCTATATTGTACGCCAAGTAGCAGATGTCGGCTTAAATCATTTTCTTATCTCATCTTTTGCCCGCAAAGAAAGCCGCCCCTTACAATTGCTGAGCGAAATCACATGGCTCAAATTTGCCCTCTTAGCTATTGCGCTGACCATCACTTGGCTTTTTACTGGCTGGCAGAATTATGACCTCGACTTGCGTATTACTGTTATGGCTATTGCCGGTGGCCTTGGCCTTGAGGCAGTGGTGAACTCTTTCTTTGCCCTATGCCAAGCACGAGGCCGACAGGATGTGGAAATGCGTGTACGCATTCCTTCAAGTATTATTGGCATTGGCACTGGTATCGTGCTGATTTTACTTAATGCTCCTGTCATCTATATTGCTCTTTATAAGCCACTTGAGTCATTATTGCTTATCTCCATTTCCATCAAAGCGCTGGGGCGTAACCCACTGAGCAAGTTAAACATGACCGTGCTCAAACATATTGGACAACAGTGGCGCAAGGGGCTTATTTTTACCGCCATTGCCGCCTGTGCCATTTTTTATAATAAATTAAATGTCTTCTTCCTCAAAAAGTATGGAGGCGATGCGGCGGTAGGTGCCTATAGCGTAGCTTGGGAAGTGGTGGACGGGCTATCAATATTGGTATCATCGGCTCTTCTTGCCAAGGTTGTTTTTCCCTTATTGGCAAAGCTTTGGGATAGTGACAGAGTGGCCTTCCAAAAACTAGCCGGACAAACCACACGTACCCTTTGGGCAGCATGTATGCCTGTTATTTATATTATTTGCGTAGAAAGCGATCGAATTCTTACCTTTATCTATGGAGAGCACTACGCCATAGCCGTCACCGCCCAGCGAATCTTAACACCTTGTATTGCAACAGCTTTTTTGCATAACCTAGCTGCCTATGCCATGATGAGCATGCGCAAACAAAAATTGCTCCTGCTTTTTTATTCTACCGGACTTGTTATTAATATTGTGCTGTGTGCAGTTCTGACGGCGTGGATGCCTCTAGAGGGCGCTGCTCTTGCCATCACCCTCACCAAGCTTTGGGTAGCCATTGGCACCGTTTCTTATTTTCAATATGCCGCAAAGCCTATGCAGCTCTATCAATGGGGACTGGTAGTTATTGTGCCACTTCTGGCCTTTAGCTTGTGGTGGCTTTTACTACCGCATACCCATAGACTTGTCGCTGAAGTTATAGGGCTTTTACCACTTTTAACACTTTTATGGGTATGGCGACCGCCGCCTCCTTTTGAGAAAAACACCACCAAGGTTGCTGAAAAATCCATATGAAAAAATGCTCTTTCCAGATATTTGCCTTGCTCGTGCTTTTGACTATGGCACTTTGTGGTTGCGAAAAAGCTACTCCACAAAGGAATACCTCGCAAGAAATTCTTAATAATCATGCGAGCTTTAGCGCAAAAATTTCACCAGAATTTACGTGGTCTGCCTTTCAACGTTTTTGGCATAGGGGTGCCGATGCACGGGTCAGCTTGCAAGGTATAAAAAAAGAAGGCGCTGCTTACTCCCTCGATTATGGGCATGGGGTCATCCTTACCATACATATGCAAGATGACTTGGTAAGCGGCATGAGTATAGAGTATCTTGCTCGGTCTGATACTTATGATGGCGGACAACAATTTTTGCGCCTCATGCAGCATATGTTACTTGTGGGTACCTTTCGTTGGACACATGCAGAACGTGCCGCACTTTTTAAACATTTTGAGGTTATGACACAAGAAAAGCGACAATATGTATTACATAATTCTTATTTTATCCGTGAATACAATGTCCCGCTCTGGACTTTTGACCTTATCTTTATAGAGAAAAGTAGCCTACAAAAGATGCCCTAAAAGATACTTTAGGAACGCAACATTATAATTTCACCATATGGCCATTGCCTTAACTCAACAAAAAACTGCGATTCTTTGCTATCTTAGAATGATATTGCAAAAATGCTGGTGTCAATTTCATCGACACCAATTGCATTTTGCAGCATCCTTCTAGGTAGCTTACTTTCCTTTGTGATAAATAAAATTGTGGTGTGCAAAGTAAAGCTTTCCTCAGGCATAATATAAAAATACAATTGGCATCGATGTAATTGATGCCAGTATTTTTATACTATGCC
>CAYJHS010000071.1:0-11347 GCA_964369815.1 uncultured Desulfovibrionaceae bacterium | reverse complement strand
GGGTTAGCGTCATACGATCCATAAGGGGTGTTCTGTTTTGTTGAGGTACACGCACCCAAAAATACACATAAGCATAACAATGGTAAAAGAAAACGTCGCATTATTTTATCTCCTTAATATAGGGCTCCATAGATTTTACAGTAAACACTTACACTACCTTATAAGTATGATGGCTTTTATTTTCTTTGTCCAGAAAAAATTAAGTGGAAAATTTGCATCACCTTACTCTTGACGAATATTTTTTTTGCCGTATGTTCTGTTGACAAAAAAAAGTACCAGAGGAAGGCATGTCAAAAAATCTTATCATCGTAGAATCACCTGCCAAGGTAAAAACCATCAAAAAGTTTTTAGGGAATAACTATCAAGTACTTGCAAGCGTAGGACACGTGCGTGACCTACCCTCCAAGGAACTTGGCGTGGACGAAGAAAATAATTTTGCCCCTCAATATCAAGTTATTGATAACAAAAAGAAAGTTGTTAGCGACCTGCGCTCTGCCGCTGCCAAGGCCGATGTTGTCTACCTTGCCCCTGACCCCGACCGTGAAGGTGAGGCCATTGCTTGGCACGTAGCTGAGCTTATTAAGGATAAAGTCAAAGATATTCAGCGCATACAATTTAACGAAATTACCGCCAAGGCCGTAAAAGAAGCTCTCACCCATCCACGCCCGCTCAACGAAAACCTCTTTGATGCCCAGCAAGCTCGCCGCATCCTCGACCGCCTAGTGGGCTATAAAATCTCTCCCTTGCTCTGGAAAAATGTCAAACGAGGCATTTCCGCCGGACGAGTTCAATCAGTGGCCTTGCGCCTTATTGTAGAAAGGGAAGAAGAGCGCCGTGCCTTCAAACCTGAAGAATACTGGCTCTTTAAAGCTCTCTTAAACGCCACTGAAGCCCCCACCATCAAGGCTGATTTGCATAAGGTAAAAGGCAAAAAAGCCGCCATAGGCAATGCCGAAGCCGCCGAAGCTCTGGAAAAAGACATCCAAGGCAAGCCGTATATCATAGAAAAAATTGAGGAAAAAGAACGTCAAAAAGCACCGCTGCCGCCTTTTATTACCTCGACCTTACAGCAAAGCGCTAACCAGCGCCATGGCTACACCTCCAAGCGAACCATGTCCATCGCTCAGCGTCTCTACGAAGGCGTAGAGCTAGGCGAAATGGGGCTTACTGCGCTCATTACCTATATGCGTACTGACTCTGTGCGTATTGCCGATGAAGCCAAAGAAGCCGCTGCTGCCTTTATTTTACAGCAATTTGGGCAAGACTACTTACCACAAAAAGATGGCAAAGCCCCCCGTAAAAGCAAGAAAAAAGCCAGCGTACAAGACGCCCACGAAGCCATCCGCCCTGTAGATGTCACCATCACCCCAGACATGGTGAAGCCGCATCTTGTGCCGGAGCAATACACCCTCTACCGTCTAATCTGGTCTCGCTTTGTGGCCTCCCAAATGGCGGCAGCACGCTTTCACGATACCACTGTGACCATATCTTGTGGTTCTAGTGAATGGCGCGCTAAGGGCAATCGCTTGCTTTTTGCTGGTTGGACAGCCGTTTATCCCCGCAGCTCCGACGAAAGTGAAGCGGACTTGCCCCCCATCAAAGAGGGGCAAGAGCTCAAACTAGAAAAACTCAGTAAAGAGCAAAAATTTACCCAACCTCCAGCACGTTATAGCGAAGCATCCCTCGTGCGTGAGCTCGAAGAACAAGGCAGCGGACGCCCCTCTACCTATGCCAGCATTATCTCTACCCTACAAGACAGAGATTATGTGAGCCTGAGTGAAAAGCACTTTAGCCCCACCGACCTTGGTAGTGTGGTATGCGACCAATTGCGCAAGCATTTCGCTACCCTCATGGACGTAGGCTTCACTGCGCAGATGGAAGGCAACCTTGACCAAGTGGCTGAGGGAGAACGTAATTGGGTGGACCTTATGCATGCTTTCAACGCCGAATTTGTACAGACCCACAACGCCGCTTCCCAAAATATGCACACCATCAAGGGCGGCGAGGATACCAATATTGAATGCCCCGAGTGCCATAAGCCCCTCGTCATAAAATTTGGTAAGGCCGGTAGTTTCCTTGCTTGCACAGGCTACCCCGACTGCTCCTACACCTCCAACTTTGAACGGGACGAAAATGGCGTTGTCATTCCCGTTGCTCGAGAAAAAGCCGAACTCGAAGTAGTAGGCACCTGCCCCGAATGCAAAAGCGACCTTGTGGTCAAAAAAGCCCGTACCGGTAGCCGCTTCATCGCCTGCACAGGTTACCCAAAGTGCAGGCACGCTGAGCCCTTCTCCACAGGCGTTCCTTGCCCTCGTTGTAAGGAAGGCAGTCTCGTGGAAAAAAGCTCCAAGCGTGGCAAATTATTCTTTTCCTGTAACACCTATCCCAAGTGCGACTACGCCCTGTGGGATATGCCCATAAACAAGCCTTGCCCCGAATGTGCATGGCCCATTTTAACCCGCAAGATTATGCGCGGCGGCGCCACAAAAATCGTCTGCCCCGAAAAATCATGCAATTACACCAGCGAAGACGACGAATAAAATAAGTTATCTTAGAAAAATAAGGAGACAACTATGGCTAACCCAACCGTACTTATCGAAACCACCTCAGGTGATATTTTAGTGGAGCTTTTCCCTGAAGCCGCACCAAAAACCGTAGAAAATTTCCTCGCCTATGTGGACGACGAATTCTACGCCAATACCATTTTCCACCGTGTAATCCCTAACTTCATGATTCAAGGCGGCGGCATGGACGCCCGCATGAACGAAAAAGAAACCAAGGATGAAGTGGAAAACGAAGCCGCTAATGGCCTCAAAAACGAACGTGGCACCATCGCCATGGCTCGCACCATGATGCCACACAGCGCCACCTCCCAATTCTTCATCAACCACTCTGATAACGAATTCCTTGACCACACCGAACCCACCATGTCCGGTTTTGGCTACTGCGTCTTCGGTAAAGTAGTTGAAGGTATGGAAACACTCGATAAAATCGCCAAAGTAAAAACCAAAACCGTAGGCATGCACGAAAATGTGCCTGTGGATATGGTCATGATTACTAACATCAGCAGATTTGAATAATAGTATTTTTTTGTGGGGGGGAACTTTTGTGAACAAAAGTCCCCCCCCACACCCCCCCCTCAAAAAACTTTCAATGCGATGACATTATGTCTTTTTAAGATGTATCTTGCCGCAATGATAACTATAAAAAATTAAAGATACGCCTTAGAGTGGACGTGAAACTGGCGTGGTTTGGGATTATAATGAGCTTTATTGGTTGGTAAACATATGCATTTTCACATTGTCAGTCTTTTCCCAGAGTTTTTTAACTCCCCCTTACAAACGTCCCTTATGGCAAAAGCACAAGACTCAGGACTTGTGCGCTTTTCTTTGCATAATCCCCGTGAATACGGACATGGTGTGCATAAGGCAGTAGATGATAAGCCCTATGGTGGTGGCCCTGGTATGGTCTTTATGCTAGAGCCGCTAGTCAAAACCTTGCGCAACATTGCGCAAAACTCTCCCAAAGGTACACAGCGTATTTTAGTCATGTCGCCGGCGGGCAAGCCCTTTAACCAAAGCATGGCACGAGAGCTCGCCCGAGAGGACAATATCACGCTTGTCTGCGGGCGCTATGAAGGTTTTGATGCTCGCATAGAAGAGCTTTTTCCCATTGAGTATGTGAGCATGGGCGATGCTGTCTTAAATGGCGGAGAAGTGCCGGCACTGGCCATTGTGGAGGCGGTATCCAGACTCCTGCCCGGATTTATGGGCAAAGAAGCTTCGGGAGAAGAAGAGTCTTTTTCCCAAGGACTTCTAGAATATCCTCACTATACTCGTCCAGAAAATTTTGAAGGTCATACCGTGCCCGAGGTGCTTTGTAGCGGTAACCACGGAAAGATTGCCACTTGGCGCAAAGAAGCCGCTCTTGAACGCACTTTACGACAAAGACCTGACTTGCTACTTGATGCTATGCTTGATAGGGACAGCGCTGCACATCTACGTAGCCTGCCTCGGACACGCCTTGGGCGAAATTTATACATTGGCCTTGTGCATCATCCTGTAATCATAGAAGGAAAAAACTCTGGCACATCCTCTTTGACAAACTTAGACATTCACGATATAGCTAGAGTTTGCCGCACTTATGGACTGGGAGGATATTACATCATCCAGCCCTTGCAAGATCAACAAGAGGTTTTACACGGCATTTTGCAACATTGGCTGCATGGAGCTGCCCATAAAAGTCATAGCGACCGAGCCGAAGCTTTGCGTCAAGTACATGTTGCCGCAAGTATTGAGGAAGCCCGTACGCTTATCACAAAAAAATGTGGTGTTTCTCCAAGCCTTTGGGGAAGTTCTGCCGAATGGCACGAACAAAAAAATGGCAGTGAGCCTTGCGGCGGAGCCATACTCCCCTTTGGTGCAGCACGACAAGAGCTTGTGCAGCGCCCTGCTTTTTTACTTTTGGGCACAGGACATGGCCTTGCGCCTCAAATTTTGCAAAGTTGTGACGGCTTTTTACCTCCACTACGTTTTTTAAGTGATTACAATCATTTATCTGTAAGAGCGGCGGCGGCAATCCTTGTTGACAGGATTTTGCAAGAAATTTATTAGGGTTTTTGTGAATTTTTATGTTGCTCTTTGAGCAAGCTTACGTTATTAACACCAGTCTTGCTTGAGAAAAGCATAGAGACGGTGACCAAAAGGAGCTTCATAATGGATATAATGAAGAAAATTGAACAAGAAAATATGCGCTCAGATCTTCCGGTTTTTCGCTCCGGCGATACGGTGAAAGTGCATATGCGTATTGTGGAAGGCGAAAAAGAACGCATCCAAATGTTTCAGGGTAATGTTATCCGCATTCAACGTGGAACCACCGGCGCAACATTTACTGTGCGCAAGGTTTCTGACGGTGTTGGCGTAGAACGCATCTTCCCTATGCATTCGCCTTTTATTGAGCGTGTAGAAGTGGTTACTCTTGGTCGTGTGCGCCGTAGCCGCCTGTACTACTTACGCGAACTTAAGGGTAAGGCTGCTCGTATTAAGCCTCGCAATCGCTACTAGAAGTATTGTTCTAGTCAAATTTTGCCTTGGTGCTTTTAGTGCCAAGGCTTTTTTTGTTTCATTTTTTTGGGCATGCGCTTGCCCGATAGTGCTGCACATCATCTGGTGTATTTAAATTGTCAAAGGTGTGAGGATAGTCTTTATCATTATACATAATGCGGTGCTGACAACTTTCTGCATAAATCAGACGCAATTTATTTTTGACGGGCACGTCATTTAGACATTGAGCAAAATGCGCACAAGAGGCGGTGTTGACTTCCCACAAAGCACAGAGCCCTTGGAAGACATTTTTTTCTGGCTCATAATAAGCTGTAACCCCCAACACCCCCGCTTTCTTAAGCTCTTGAATAGCATTATTGCGCTCATGAATAAGCTTTTCTAGCAAAGAACTTTGTATATAGGGCATATCGCATGCCAAGACTAAAAGAGCGTCTAGACCCTCATTGTGAGCATGCATAAGGGAGCTGTAGATGGCACTTGCCGGCCCCAAGTCTTCGTACACATCAAAAACACAAGGATATGCCCTAAGAGGACTCTCTGTGCGGCAAGAAACCCACACTTTTTCGCAGCACTCTTGTAAAAGGCCCATATTTTTCTCAAGCAAACTACGCCCATCGTTATCCACTAGCAAGGCTTTATCCTTACCCATGCGTGTAGAAAGCCCACCTGCGAGGACAACGCCGCCAATACCAGCACCTATATATGTGTATTTTTGCATAAAAATCCATATGCATTTTTTGAGGATGAAGGTAAGAGAATTTTTTACAAGAACAATTCTCTTGAAAAATTTTTGAGGGAGGGAGTCTTTGGGAGGGAACTTTTTTCAAAAAGCTCCCTCCTCCAGAAAAAACATACTATAGTAAAATTACTCTACAGTAACACTTTTTGCCAAGTTCCGAGGTTGATCCACGTCGGTGCCAAGGTAGTCAGCCATTTCGTAGCTAAAAAACTGCAAGGCTGGCAGAGCATAGAAGGCAGCTAAAAAGCTTTTAGCGTATGGTATTTCCCACATTTCGTCGACATGTAGCTCGTCTTTGCCAGTAGCACCATTAACAAGGGCAATGACCTTACCACTGCGGGCTTGTACCTCAAGGATATTGGATTTCACCTTGGGGAAGAGGGCGTCATCTAGGGCAAGAGCAAAAGTAGGAAACTCCGGTGCAATAAGGGCGATGGAGCCATGCTTCATTTCGCCGGAAGCACAACCTTCAGCATGAATATAAGAAAGCTCTTTAAGCTTCAAAGCACCTTCTAAAGCCAAGGGGAAAGAATGCCCACGGCCCAGATAGAAAAAATCCACAACATGCGAATACTTACGAGCAAGTTCTTGGGCTTTTTGGCGCATACTTTCGAGATGATCCTCTAGCACCTGAGGAATCCCCTGCAGCTCCTGTCCCATTTCAGCATAAAAATTCGCTTGCAAGCATTGGCGGCGTTGTCCCCAATGTAGTGCCATAAGTGTCAAGCTAAGCATTTGACTGGACATGGCCTTGGTGGAGGCCACAGAGATTTCTGGCCCGGCTTGGGTATAGAGCGCAATATCGGCCTCACGGGCGATGCTTGTGCCCACCACATTGCACAGCCCTATGGTAGTAACATTCTGAGCCTTTGCGGCACGTAAGGCCGCAAGGGTATCTGCGGTTTCTCCACTTTGGCTAATGACCAACACCATGTCATCTTTATCTAGTAAAATATTATTGTAGAGGAACTCAGAAGAAATCTCTACAGAAACCGGCACATCGGCCCATGCTTCCAAACGATGCTTTGCCCACAGGCCGGAATTATAAGACGTGCCGCAACGAATGATGTGCAAGCGGCGAGGGATGGGCATGCTTTCAAATTCTGTCAAAACAACCGAATCTCCATTAAAGCGTCCAGCCATGCCATCACGCAAAGCGGTGGGTTGCTCAAAAATTTCCTTGAGCATAAAGTGCTTATAACCACCCTTTTGTGCGGCCTGCATATCCCACTTTATGTTAGAAACATCCTTGGGGATATTTTGTAGACCATCAAGAGAAAGCACTTCCCATTCATTCGGAGTCAGCTTAACTATTTCACCGTCTTCCAAGAACACAACATCACGAGTATAGGACAAAAAGGCCGGAATATCGGAAGCCACAAAATTTTCACCGCTACCAACTCCCAAAATGAGCGGCGCCGCAAGTCGTGCCGCATAAAGGGTGTTAGGTTCCGCCTCAGAGGTAAGACACACGGCATAAGCACCGTGAGCTTTGCCAAGGGCAGCGGCAAAGGCTTCAAGCAAAGTTGCATGGAGCTTTTGTTCCTCGGCGATAAGATTTACGAGCACTTCGGTATCAGTCTCAGAGCTAAAGGTATAGCCCTTGGACAAAAGATCGTCCTTAAGTTCTTGCTAGTTTTCTATAATTCCATTGTGCACCAAGGCGATTTTACCACCATTGGCCATGTGAGGGTGTGCATTACGTTCCGCAGGCACACCGTGTGTGGCCCAACGAGTATGCCCCATGCTTAAGGTACTGGTGCTTACAGGCTCCTTGGCAAGCAAGTCGTCTAGGGCGGATAATTTGCCCTCCGCACGCTTGATATGCAATTGCCCATTTTGAATGTAGGCGACACCTGAGGAGTCATAACCACGGTACTCTAAAAGACGTAAACCTTCCACCACCAAGGGCACCGCCGGACGGTGCCCTACATAACCTATTATTCCACACATATATTCACCACATTAAAACTATTGTTGCATCAAGGCGTTCAAATACGCTTCATTGACAATGACGACCTTAGCACGGTCAGAAAGTGCTCCAATAAAGAGTTGGAACATATTTTCTTGTCGTTGCTGATTGATAGCATTGGTAATGACACTTTCAAGAGGTTTCCAGTCATCATTTTTAGCACTGGTAATGGAATTCACACGTACAAGTGCCGCACCAGGTTTACCATCAACAGTGACATTATAAGCCACAGGCAACCACTAACCTACTTTGGCGCTAAAAAAAGCCGCCCCCATGGCAGCTTGTAAACCAAGAGCGCCCATATCGCTACCACGTTTAATATCGGTAACCTGCTTAACAGTGCTGTCATCTGGAGCTTTGCTATCAAAGCCTTTGCGAGCTTCTGCCGCAGTGGCGAGAGCTTTATCCAAAGCTGCAGTATTTTTTAAGGTGGTAATAATTTCCTCTTGCACTTCGGCAAAAGGGCGAACCTTAGCTTCGTCTTTAGCTTTAACACGAGCCACAATAAAACCTTTATCGGTGGTTTCCATGGCGGTGTCCAAAGGTATGCCAGTAGTTAAGGCGAAAATCCTTGCCGATTGCTCGGGCGTAATAAGGAGGATTTTTTCAAGTTCTGCCGCAGTCTTAAGGTCAGAGCTTTTCACCTCAAGGCCATGTGTCTTGGCCGCAGCCACAAGGTCATTACCACGCACATTTGCTTCGATAAGGGAGTCAAGAGCCTCGCGGATTTTTAATTGACCGGCTTCTTCAGCTAAAATGGTACGGATATCATTTTCTACTTCGGTCAGAGCTTTAACAGTAACGGGGTTTGTTTCTTCAGCTTTCAAAATGTGCAAGCCAAAATCTGTGCGTACTATGCTGGAAACCTCTCCGTCCTTTAGGGCAAAAAGAGTATCATTAAAAGGCTTTACTGTTTGATTTTCGCCCACAAATCCCAAATCACCGCCATTTTCGGCAGAGCCTGGATCTTGAGAGTGCTTCTTGGCAAGCTCAGCAAAGTCTGCGCCGTCGCTCAGTTCTTTTTGGATCGCTTCCATGGAAGCAGTGACTTTTTTAAGCTCTTCTGCTGAAGCTTGAGGGTCAATGCGTAATAATATATGACGTGCCTTCACCTGCTTAGGCGTAGTATATTTGCTGGCCTTATTCTTTTCATAATAAGCATTTATGGCATCTGACGTGATACTTTCGGGCTTACCAAGAAACTTAGGATAAATGGCCACATATTCTACATTGGCCTTTGCTGGTAGCGTAAAGCGAGGCTGATTGCTCTCATAGTATGCCCTAACGCTATCTTCAGCAGGAGCTTCTACGCTAGCAAGGGCGTCTGCAGCCGGAAAGAAAATATAATCAACATTACGACTTTCATATGTATATTCAAAAAAAGCTGCCACTTCAGACGCAAAGCTTTGGGCAGTAAAGGTCATTTCACGACGTAATTTCTCTTGCACCAAGTCTTCACGCACAAGGCTTTCAAAATTACCTACGTTAAGATATTGCTGCGTCACCACACGTTTATATACGGCAGGGTCAAAAACACCTTCGGCATTATGGAAAGCTGGAATATTTACAATGGTTGCTCGCAGTAATGCATCGGGTATGCTTAAATGCAAACGCTTTACTTCTTCTTCTAAAAGCGATCTGTTCACAAGTTGTGCCATAACCTGCTGTGGTATTTGCATTTGCTTCAGCTGCTCTTGGGTAATTTGTGGATTTTGTGCACGAGCATCATTAACCATTTGCTGATAGGCACGCTCAAAATCAGTCACAGTAATAGCCACATCATTTACTGTAGCTACCGTAGTAGAATTATTAATGTTTTGCACTGAACCAAGTCCCCAAAAAACAAAAACCAGAATGATAATACCAAAGGCCAGCTTTACTCCCCAAGATTGGGAATTATTACGAATTGCGTCTAACATCCTTACTCCATTATATATTTTCTAAAATTTTGTCTAAGAAAAATTTTTATATTTTTAAGGTAACTTTTCTAGGAAAAAAAGTTTCTCTCACACCCCATTCAAAAAAAACCATCTTGAAGGTTGTTATCTTCAAAGAAGAACCTTGGCACATGGTTACTTAATGCAAATTGCGGAGCATAAGATGAAACTTTTTATAAAATAAGCATTCCCTTAAAAAATGTAAGGCAAGTGTAAATATTACGCGGTATTTATTCTACTTCAATACCCATCGCTCTATATTCATTTAATTTATTACGCAGTGTGCGCACCGAGATGCCCAGCAAATCCGCAGCCTGAGTACGATTGCCTGAA
The DNA here is from genome assembly GCA_964369815.1 of uncultured Desulfovibrionaceae bacterium. GTDB lineage: Bacteria > Desulfobacterota > Desulfovibrionia > Desulfovibrionales > Desulfovibrionaceae > CAYJAD01. The sequence goes on along the minus strand of CAYJHS010000071.1, from coordinate 1,303 downwards.
GTAGCTTCAAGCCCTTTCATAATCATAATCCGCTCCATCTCATGCAGGGGAATGACGGAGCCACCAAATATTTCTGCCGTGCCGCCCTGCCCTTGCGAGCCTGTCGGTGAGCTGTGCCCATCAGCTTGCGCCACATGGGTGGAACTAATACCCTCAGCATCGTCGGTGCCATCCATCGGTGTGAGTCCCTCGGTGGGCACATCTTCAGCAAAAAGCGGCCATGCGTCAGGATCAAGCAAAAAATGCCCCGGTTCAATGGCTTTGCCATTAGCCAGCAAGACGGCTCGTTCCATAAGGTTTTGTAGTTCGCGTACATTACCGGGGAAATCATAGTCCGTCAGCCATTTAACAGCAGCAGCCGATAGTGATGTTGTGGCAATGCCATACTCTTTGGCATACATCTGCATGAAAAATTTTGACAAGGTCAATACGTCATTTTCCCGTTCCCGCAAGGAGGGCAGACGCAATGGAATTACATTTAAGCGGAAGAAAAGGTCTTGGCGGAATTTTCCTTCTTTGACCCAATCCTCTAAATTTCTGTTGGTAGTGGCAAGCACACGCACATCCACTCGCAAGGTGTCTGTGCCCCCCACTCTGTCCACTTCGCCCTCTTGAAGGACACGTAAAAGCTTCGCTTGTAGGCCTAAATCCATTTCTGAAATTTCGTCAAGCAAAATGGTACCGCCGGAAGCTAGCTCAAACTTGCCGGGCTTACGAGCTATAGCCCCTGTAAAGGCGCCTTTTTCGTGACCAAAAAGCTCACTTTCGAGCAAGTGTTCGGGTAAGGCGGCGCAGTTCACCGCAATGAAAGGGCCTGTGGAGCGATTACTCCAAGCATGTAAAGCTCTTGCAAAAAGTTCCTTACCAGTGCCAGACTCACCGTTAATAAGTACAGTTGCTTTGGACGGAGCAATTTGACGTGCCAAGGCCATGACTCTGGCAATGGCTGGGTGTTCACCCACAATATTTGGCCCGCCCACATAGCTAGCCTTACGACCGCCAAGCGTAGAAGCGGCTGGCGCATCGGCCTTACCCGCGACCCCTCGTGTAATGGCCACAATTTTATCGCAATCTAAGGGCTCAAGCCAATAGTCTGCCGCTCCCAATTCCATGAAATGGCGGGCTTCATCGGCATTGCCTTTGTCAGTGATAATTATAACAGGGGGAAAAGCCGGATCATCTTGTCCTACCGCCAGTAAATCTTCGGCCTTAAAACCAGGTAACGATGGACGCGCAAAAATAACTCCCGGCCCTGACTTTCGAATAAAGACAGAGGCGCCTTGAAGATTTTCGGCAATACCAA
>CAYJHS010000070.1:1277-11382 GCA_964369815.1 uncultured Desulfovibrionaceae bacterium | reverse complement strand
GAAATTTCAAGGGCTTAGGTATAAAAACCTGAGCCCTTTTTTTATGAAAAGCAATTCTTGGCCTAAAAGGAAGCAGGCGAATTTAAAACTTTATTTCTAGACTGCAGATTCTAGAAACTCTGTTAACTTCTTATTTTCCATTAAAGAGTATTGTACAATAACCCTTAAGAAGAATGACCTTTCCACAGGGCACTAAGGACATTTACTATGTAATTAGTGCAGCTAAAAACTTTATTTTTGACAAAAATCTTGTTAAGGTTTATTTTTGGCATTGCGGGTGAGGTATCACTCAAAATTTACTATCGCATAATTATAAAATAGCTTCCGGCACTCTTCAATGCCATTGCGCAACTTTATTATAACGTTCTAGCATTCAAGGCCCACGAGATTATACACATGGACAAATCGCATACATCATCCCCTAAAACCACAACTAACTATAAATCCATTGAAGAAGAGTTAGAAAGTGTACGTCGAGAGCTCGCGCATACTAAAGAACAATTACAAAGCGCAAAACAAGAAGCGCATATAACTCAAATGCGCATGAGTGCCATGCTTAAAGCCATTCCCATGCCCATACAAATATGGTCAGCGCAAGATAAAATTTTGGACGCGAGTCACGTCTCGGAACAATTATTCGGCTTTGAAAGCAAACAAACACTCATCGATAACTTTTTACTTACTGTGCCTGAGCGACAGCCCTGCGGTGAAAACTCTTTAGAGCTTGCAAAAAAATATACAGAAGAAGCTCGAGAAAAAGGAATGGTCTGTAAGCATTGGATACACCTTCACACCTCTGGTGAAGAAATCCCCGTAGAGGCAACCTTTGCTCCCGTCACTATTCAGGATGAAGAAATAGTTTTTATTTTTCTTCAGGACTTACGGGAAAGAAATGCCATTATAGCACAGCTTAATGAGTCTCATGAATATAGTAAAATAATGCTCGATGCCAGCCCCATAGGTGCCATGATTTGGGATAAAAAGGGTACACCTGTTGCGTGGAATACCGCCATGGTAAAAGCCTTTGGCATAGAAAAGAAGCAAGATTTTATGGTTCACCTGCACAAACTTTTCCCAGAAATACAACCTGATGGCGTTCCTTCACTGCAAAAAATGCAAGAACAGTTGCATAAGGCCTTCACTGAAGGGCACACTAGTGGATATTGGCTTGGTACCTCATTAGATGGTACGCCGGTACCCACCGAGGCTACAGCCGTGCGCACTAAACATAATGGTGAAGATATGGTGGTGGTTTTCTACCGTGACATGCGTGACGTAGAAGAAAATATGCGCAAAGCTCAAGTTGCAGAAGAGCGCACCAAGGCCATTTTAGAGGGTGTGCCCCTAGGCATCAATATATTAAACCCTCGCATGGAGCTGATTGACTGCAATGCAGAATCCGTACGCATAACACGTCATAGCTCAAAAGAAGAGTTTTTACCTGTAGCCATGCAATCCTTCCCCCCCATGCAACCCAATGGGCAAGAGAGCAGTCTTTTCTTGCAAGAAAAATTTACTGAAGCAACCCTTAACGGGAAAGCACGCTTTGAAATATATGCCATTGATGGCGATGGTAAAGAGTACCCCATGGATGTTACTGTGGTGCGTAACTCCATCAGCGACGAAGACATATATATTGTTTACTGCCACGATTTGCGCGAATCCAAAAAAATGCTCAAGGAAATTGAACTAAACCGAATAGCTGCAGAACAAAGTGCGCAGGCCAAAAGCGAGTTCTTAGCCAATATGAGCCATGAAATTCGCACGCCCATGAACGGCATCTTGGGCCTTTTGCATATTTTATCCAGCACAACCTTGGATACTATGCAAAAAGACTATGTGGAAAAAGCACTTTTTTCTACCAAAGAGCTTTTGCGCATCGTTAACGATATTTTAGATTTTTCTAAAATTGAAGCCGGCAAACTAGAAATGGAAAGAACACCCTTTACCATCCATGACGTTTGCTCAGAGCTGGAAAATCTTTTTGGACATGCCATGCGGGATAAAGGCCTTGAAAGTCACCTACATGAAGGGACTTACGCTTCTACCCCCATTTTAGGTGACCCCTTGCGTTTAAAGCAAGTCCTGCTAAACCTTTTGAGCAATGCCATTAAATTTACCGGTAAAGGCAAAGTAAGCCTGCACATTACCGGAACAAAGCACCAAAATAATTCCTTACATTTTTTGTTCAAAATACAAGATACCGGCATTGGACTAACGCAAGCACAAATAAACAACCTTTTCTCTGCCTTCTCTCAAGCGGATACTTCGGTCACACGCAAATATGGAGGCACAGGGTTAGGCCTTGCCATTTGCAAAAATATTGTAAAGATGATGCAAGGTGACATTTGGGCAGAAAGCATACCGGGGCAAGGCTCCACCTTTTATTTTACCGCTGTCTTTGAGCTGACAGATGAAAAAAGCATTGAACAAAACACTACAGCAGTAACGGAACATGAAGAAACTATACATTCCGAACACATACTGCTTGTAGAAGACAATAGCATTAATCAAATCATTGCTGAAGAACTTTTGCAAAGCATTGGCTATACCATTGATATAGCTAACAATGGGCAAGAAGCCTTGGACATGCTAGATAAAAAACATTATGACATTGTGCTTATGGATATTCAAATGCCCATTATGGACGGGCTCACCGCCACCAGAGCCATACGCCAAAAGCCGCAATTTGCCAGCTTACCCATTGTGGCCATGTCAGCCCACGCTATGACAGGGGACAAAGAAAAAAGCTTAAAATATGGCATGAATGACCATATTACTAAGCCCATCTCGCCAGACATTTTATACAAAACCCTACGCTACTGGCTTGAGGCTCAAAACAGATAAAACTTAACATTTCAATATAATAGAATAGATACAGCGCAATTTATTTCCTTGTATCGACTGCGCCTTTACCAACATTAAGTTACATTGAGCCTCTTGTCTTTTCGTTTCAAAAAAGGCAAGAGGTTTTACTATTTAAGAATATTGTCCATATCTTGCTTCACAAAACAAATGAGCCCATAAAAATCAATTCTCAAAATTGCATGTGCAATTTTCGGAAGAATAGTATTATATAAGTATGTATACATCCCCGAACTACATGAAGGAGAAAATATTATGGCTAAATCCATTACAATTTTTGAGGTAATCCCTAAAAAAGACGGCGTAGAGGGTATGTTCCAAAACGTAGAAAAAGCATTGCCCCATGTGGTAAATGCGCCTGGCTTTATATCTGTAGAATCTTTTACAAGCCTTGGCAGAGAAGGCAAATACTGTTTTCTTTGTGTCTTTGAAAGCGAAGAAGCCGCAGCTAAGTGGCGCAACGAGGCAGAGCATCGTGCTGTGCAAAAAGATGGGCATGACAACCTCTTTGAAGATTATAAGATAGCGGTAACATCTGTAGTGCGTGAGTACACAATCCAAGACAGAGAGCATGCACCGGCTGATTCTAACGATTACTTTATGAAACCATCATCTTAGCACAGCACCAAGAACAGGTGTTTTATTGCGCTTTTTACTGAGATAGCTTAAAAATACTGGTGTCTATGAAATTAACACCAACATTTTGCCATGTTCTCATAAGGTAGCGAATAGTCAACGAGTGTTTTTTTGAGTTAGGACAATGACCGCGTTAGTTAAGTAAGTAGAAAATTAGGCATAGTTATAAAAAGTGAGAAATCTCGTGTACCCACAAGAATTTGAAGTGAGAAAAGAACTATTTGCGCTTTGCGAAGATGGGTATAGGGATTTTGCTTCAGCTCTTATTCCCGGCTGTAATAATTTGCTTGGGGTACGAATTCCGCAATTGCGAATAATAGCAAAGCGGCTTGCCAAAAAAAATCCCATAGATTTTCTGGATAATGCTCAAGATATTTATTTTGAAGAAACCATGCTTAAAGGTTTTATCATAGCCAATATGCATGAAGATATAGAAATTATTTTAGAACAAATTTCTTTATTTATTCCTAAAATTACGAATTGGTCCTTATGTGATAGTTTTTGCAGTGAGTTAAAAATAGTACGAAAGCATAAAGAACGAGTATGGAAATTTTTGACTTCCTACCATCAATCCAACGAGGCTTACGAAATACGCTTTGCTATTGTTATGTTATTATTTCATTATATTGATGAACAATACTTAGATGATATTTTATTTATCTGCGACACTATAACCCACGATGATTATTATGTAAAAATGGCTGTTGCGTGGATTCTTTCCATATGTTTTGTGAAGTTTCCAGCAGAAACGCTCGCATATTTAAAAAACAACAACTTAGGCAATGCCACGTATAACAAAGCATTACAAAAAATATGCGAATCCCTACGGGTAAGCAAAGAAACAAAATCAATGATTAAAACCATGAGAAGGAAGTAGCGAGCATATCTTCATAAATGTTCGATGAATAAACTTTCCGCAGTCATTTGAATTATAAATAATAGGTAAAATTTTATTTATGAAGTATGCTCCTCTGTGTATGACTTTTGATGAAATGTATGAAGCCGTGCTTGATAATAATGAAAGCTATGACAACATATTTTTTTATGCCGTAAAATCCACAGGCATTTATTGTCGCCCTTCGTGTAAATCAAAAGCACCCAAGAAAGAAAATGTAGAGTTTTTTTCTCATGCACATGAAGCACGGATAGCAGGATACAGGCCATGTAAAAGATGCCGCAGTGACTTGCTTGACTATAAACCCATGCAAGATATTGCCAAAAAACTCAAAAAGCTTATTGATGCCAGCTTTGCCGAAACCTCAAACCTACATGAAGAAATGGATAATCTTGGTTTATCTCGCAAACGTATGGTGGAAATTTTCAAAGATGAATACGGCATAACCCCCAGCCATTATATGAATGATTTGCGCTATGAAGAAGCTAAAAAGCTCCTTATGCAAAGCAACTATGAAATCATTGACATAGCTTATTCCGTTGGTTTTGGAAGTTTATCTGCTTTTTATAAATTCTTTAAAGAAAGAGTCGGCATTTCGCCGGCAGCATACAGAAACAAAAGGATATAATCTTATGCACGGTTTTGCCATATATGAAAATCAGTTTGGCTTTTTTAAGATTGCCTATGAGGGAGAATGCATCGTTTTTTTCAAGAAAATTCATGATGCCGTTATTCAGGATTTTGGCACAAAAACACTTTTTACCGAGCGTGTTTACGAACAGCTTTGTCAATATATTGCTGGTCAAAGGAAGAACTTTGATGTGCCCTACAAGCTCAACGGCACTGATTTCCAAAAAAAAGTGTGGCAAGCGCTTTGCTCTATTCCATATGGAGTAACTCGTACCTATAAAGATATCGCTCTTGCCGTTGGCAATGGCAAGGCCAGTCGTGCCGTAGGTCTGGCTAATAATAAAAATCCTATTACGGTCATTGTGCCTTGTCATAGAGTTATAGGCAGTTCCGGAAAATTGGTGGGCTACGCAGGCGGCCTTGAGATGAAAAAGTTCTTACTTGATATGGAGCATAAAAATAAATGAGTAAATATATTGTGTTGTTTGAGGTCATACCTTCGCAAGAAGGTAAGGCGCAATATTTAGAGCTTGCAGCCATGTTAAAACCCATGCTTGAAGGCTTTGAGGGTTTTGTGAGTATGGAGCGATTCCAAAGTCTACATGACGAGAACAAGGTACTTTCTATGAATGTATGGGAAAGCGAAGAAGCCATGAGCCGCTGGCGCAATACTGCTGAACACAGGATGAGCCAATTGCAAGGCAAAACAAAGCTCTTTGAAAGCTACAAGATTACAGTGGTGTCGGTTGTTCGGGAGTATACACATAAAGACAGAAAAAGTGCACCCGCAGACTCAAATAACTATTTAAAATCACAACAGACAGCAACATAAGCACCACTTTCGTTAATAATAAGAGAATTGACTATTTGAATTTTCTCCTATAAAAACTAAACTCTTCACACAGTTTATTCATAGGAGAACAAGATGTTACAGAAAAATACAGAACAGGACATTGCAGAACAGCCAATTCACCCAGATAAATGGTATAATTTCATCCTTTCAAGCAAAGCACAGGCCTTTATTATTGGGCTCATTGTGCTCAATGCTATTACCTTGGGCATGAGCGCCTCTGCATATATGCAGGAAAATTTTGGATCCGCCCTTTATATTTTTGACTCCGTGGCCCTTGGTATTTTCACCATTGAACTCGTTTTAAAAATACTAGCTTTGCGCCATAGATTTTTCAAAAGTGGCTGGAATCTTTTTGATTTATTTATTGTTGGCATTGCCTATATACCGGCCGTTGGACCACTTTCGGTATTGCGTTCCTTGCGTATATTGCGGGTTATGCGCCTCATTTCCGCCATTCCACGTCTACGAGCCATCGTAAAATCCCTTGCTTTGTCCTTACCAAGCATTGGCTGGATCAGCTTCCTGCTATTCCTTGTTTTCTATATTTTCGCCGTCATTGCCACTCTGCTTTTTGGTAAAGTTTTTCCCGAATGGTTCAGCACCCTTGGCGAATCATACTACACCCTCTTCCAAGTCTTGACCCTTGAGAGCTGGTCCATGGGCATTGTACGCCCTGTTATGGAAAAATTCCCTTATGCGTGGCTGTTCTTTGTGCCTTTCATTTTGCTCACCTCCTTTGTTGTACTTAACGTGTTTATTGCAGTTATTGTGGGGTCCATGAGTGAAGTTCGAGCTGAGGAAAAATTACAAAATGCCGAAGTAGAAATGCAAGAACAACGCAACTCCTTGCCACAATTGCTTGATCAAGAAATCAAACAGTTGCGCTGCCAGTTGGAACGCCTTGAGGCTTTGCAGCAGCTTATGGAGAAAGAAAAAGAAAGTTAGGGTAAAAAACCTTAAGAGTTGCCAAGAGCCAGTTGAATTAAGTAATACTCCCTTACCCCATGCCTTCATCCATTTTTTAATTTTGAAGAGCACGGCGGTAAGGGACATATTCTCTTTATGGCCATGAGCCTTACAGAGTTATTGAATATTTTAATCATCAAGCAGGTAAGCCTTTTATAATACACAAGATTTTAATGCCTTGCTTGATTACAACGCAAATGGTATCTTTCTGAACATTTTAAATTTACTTGAGTCTATCATTTCCAAGGCCATTCAAAAAATTTTTTATCAAAATGGCTGTAGACGAAAAGTAAGCTACATGAAACTTAACAGTATGTGGCTGAGGTTGCTAATCTTACTCAATAAACCATGCCGTTGCTCATGCATAAAACTTTGAAATGCTTTGTAGCGTGTATTTTTTATTGAGATAACTTTTTACTTAGAGGTATTTATGAAAAATCGTTTAATAGTTTTCTTGTTGGCCCTGGTGGTTTTAGCTTCTATACCTTATGAAGCCCTTGCACAGCGTACTATAACCTTGGAAAACAATTCATCATATAAACTATATGTTGCTATGCACTACAAACATTCGGCCAGTGGTTGGTTGACACAGGGTTGGTGGTCTGTTGACGCAAACAGCAAAAGAGACATCAACATTGCAACCACTAACAATATTGTGTATCTCTTTGCAAAAAATGCTAAGGCAGACCTCTTGTGGTCTGGTGAAAAAAACAATAAGCAAGACGCAAGCTTTTATGTTGTATCGGATGCTTTTAAAGCGCTCGTACCAAACAGACCAAGTGGCAAAAACCCTACCCTCGAAAGATTTATCTATGTTGAATTTACAGGTGATCAGCTTACCTATGAGTTTGAAAATTAAAATAGTACAAGTTACTTGAAAGTATGCTTGCAGCCCTATTTACTTTGTAAATAGGGCTTTTTTAATGAGTCTATATTTTAATAAAAAAGGCTTTGCCCAGTCACGACGTTAGTGCCATTGATTGTATCAGCAATGTTTTTATGGATGGCGCTCTTGCAGTGTTGCATTTTAGCCATTGTAAGTTCAAGGGCATTGTCCCCTTGCTGTTTAGATCTATTCCAGTTGCCTCTTATGACTATTGCCCTTGTCGGTATTGTATGCCTTATCCGTGGATTCCTGTAGTACAAAATACCTTAGAGGCATTTTAATAAGGCATGTTTGCCTCTGCCGCACAATAAACTATGTAAGACTTGTATATGAGCACGATATCAACTTTATTTTTTTACATTTGCGAAGAAGTGCTTTTCTTAAGCTAAAAGTACCTCTCCTCCCTCCTAGCAAAACGCCACACTACCACCATTAAAGAATGCTCTAAACAAATGCATATAAAAAAACTAAAAAAATGTTGACAAGAAATATCCTTGCAGATAGTGTCGCTTTACTTTGTTGACTATCACAGTCAAAATCATTTTCATATATAGCTTTTTTTGAATTTCATAAAATCTATAGGATTTAAAAAATTAAATAAGCACTTGAAATATAACATCAAATATGCGCATTTATGCTGTTTTGGTGTTATATTTTTGGATATAGGTTTTAAGTTTAACATGGGTATATCAGTAAAAGCCTTTACTATATCTTTGCTTAGGGTAGCACTGCATATGATAAAGAACAGCATATTATTCGACATACACCATAAAATGATGGAGGAAAAAGCATCTATGAAAATGCGCTATTTTGGGATTATTGCAGCATTTTTACTCCTTTCTCAGGCGCCAAGCTTGGCGGCAGAAAGCGTAAATACACCTGCAAGCGCAACAAAAACTGAGGAACAACAAAAGAAAACAAACGCAGTGACAAGCCCGCCCGTATATGCCATGCCAAGCATTACAGTTGTTGGCTCAAACATGCCCATTGACGTGGCAAAGTATCCCGGCTCGGTTACTGTGCTACAATCTGAAGACCTCTTAAAATACAATTCGCTTGAACAAGCCGTGCGCTATGTTCCCGGCGTAAATTTTTCTGACACTGGGCTAGGTCGTCCCAACGCACAATACATCACCATTCGTGGTTTTAGCCCAGACGATGGTCGAGTCATTATCATGCAAGATGGCGTAGAACGTGAACCCAGCATGGGCGGCTTTAGTTCTTCCTTACGCATGGATCCCACAGTCATGAAAACTGTGGAAGTAGTAACAGGTTCTTCCTCTATTTTGCATGGCTCCGGCGCCATTGGTGGTATTTTAGCCGTGGAAACCAAGGACGCACAAGACTATATCCTTCCGGGGAACTGGCATGGTTTTGAATTAGAATCTCGAATTACTTCGCAAAATTTCTTTTCGCAAGCGGTCACAGCAGCCGCCGATTTCAAAGATTTTCCCATTGATTTAATGGTACACTATTACCACTCTGCTCAAGGGGACATGTATCAAGCCTACCAAAGCCCCTATCGTCATGGCAAAATCGAAAACAATAGCTATGATAACTCCATACTTATCAAGCTTGGCATTGACTTTACCGACGAGCAAAGACTGGAAGCTTCTTACTCTTACTATAGAACAAACTATCAAGCCAACGGTAGTATGGGCTCCGGCTTTGTGGAAATTCCCCAAGATCCATGGGTAGCTTTTGGACAAAATGATGATTTCGTTTTAAGCTATGAATATGATTCTAAAACCAACGACCTTATCAACTTAAAAGCTAAAGCTTACTATACCAAAGCCATACGTGAACAAGAGCAAACTTCTTCTCTTTATCGCAATAACTACAGAGATGACCGCTATGGCTTTAACGTACAAAACCTCTTTGAGTTTAACACCGGAGCGGATGTAAAACATAGACTGGTTTTGGGTGCCGACTATCAACACAGAAATCTTGACAATTATCACCAAAACGGTGATTACATAGCAGAATTTGCCTTTTCCCCCAGCAATTCCGACGAAATTGGTATATTCTTGCAAGACGACATTGAATTCTTCGATTTCCTTACCCTTACCCTTGGCCTGCGCTATGACTACTATGCGGCCGAAACAGAACAGGAAAACTACTCCCACTCTGCCTTTTCTCCCCGTGTTGGCTTAGCCATTGAAGTTGTGGATGGGTTGACAATTCTTGGTAACTATTCCCACTCCTTCCGCTCCCCAAGAGTTGACGAAACCTTTGCCGGTGGTTTTTTACAATTTTTTAACTACTACATGCCAAATTCAAGCTTAGAGCCAGAAACCTCCAGAGAAGTTGAAGTGGGGCTGTCCTTTGATCGCAGAAATGTTATCTTTGACAATGACCGTCTCTACTTTAAAGC
>CAYJHS010000070.1:0-1267 GCA_964369815.1 uncultured Desulfovibrionaceae bacterium | reverse complement strand
GATCTAGACATGGTTCTAGGCACTGTTGATCCTAACGGTCCATATCCCTCTTGGGTCCCAGCAACCTGGCTTCCAGGTGGCGTATATAATTACCTCATGGCATCTGGCTATCCCGCTGTTTCTACATATCAAAATATAAATGAAGCTCGTCGCTATGGTGTGGAAATTGATGTGCGTTACACCACAGAATCATGGAATTTCTTCTTTGGCTATGAGCACTTACGCGTGTATGATACAGCGACCGGTGAGGATCTTGCCAACTATTCAGACAAAATCCGCTATGGTGCAGCCTATACCCATAAACCTTGGGATTTAACCTTTGCAGTAGATGTTATTCACTGGTTTAATGCCAGTAATGACCCTGCATACTATACAAGCAGAGGCACAGACTACTACTATGTGGATAAGAACTTCACCCACGTCAATGCCAGCATTACTTGGAAACCAGAAAATACCGGTGTTGAATTCCTTGACAATCATGTAGAGTTTACTGTTGGTGCCAACAATATCTTTAACCAACCCTATTCCACTCCTAATGCAACGTATACCTTAGCAAATCCAGATTACTCCACAGGCATTGGGGCAACCTACTATGCTAACTTGAAAATCAAATTCTAAACCTTAACTGCTTAACTATACAAACAAAGCCCATAAAAGCTACAAATGCTTTTATGGGCTTTATTATGACTCATGGGTTGGATCTGCTTTGTCAACAACTTCACACAAATTCAAAATAGCCTAAATAGTAGATAGTTATCGATGTTATGAATTTAAACTTGACAATCATTTTTAAAATTTGTATTTTTTGAGCGTCTGCATCAATGAAAAACAGCAAACACAAAAAGATTAGATCTCTAACTACATATTTTTAATGTGTTTTTAAAATACTACTTCTTTGTTCAAAATAGCGGTTGAAATTTTCACGCCATAAAAGGGAGTAATTTATGTTGAAAGCGGTAGCTATACTGTTTTTTTTTCTATTTTCCACAGGAGGAATAATGGGTTGTATGAATGAAAAGTCAAAAACAGCTATGATTGATGTTAGTGCCATTATAAGCAGTGGGCAACATGCGCAAGATGCGGCCAACTACTTAAAGCAAGCACAAGAAATATACCAATACAATCTTAATATTATTGAAAAAAACCTTAATGCATACACAAACAAAGACCAAGCGCGTGCCTATCTTATTGAAGCGGCACGTCAACTACAGACACAACTCAATAATTCTAAGCTCTTAACCACACAAGCACTGCTCAACGGGTTATA
>CAYJHS010000069.1:0-11494 GCA_964369815.1 uncultured Desulfovibrionaceae bacterium | reverse complement strand
CTAAGCAAGTTATGGAATTATTACAGTGTAATGAAGGCACTAGCACCGGACGCGGCATAGCGTGTATTTCTTGGGATGGCAGAGTGCATGCTGATCAATTCTGGCGCAATCACACCTTTGGTAATATTTTGGAACGTCCATTTTCGCAAATTTGGGATGATCCTAATATTGAACTTTTACACAAGCTTAAAGATAAAAAGCCCCACGTGAAAGGGCGCTGTGCTAAGTGTAAATATCTCAATATTTGTGGTGGCAATTTTAGAGCTCGTGCAGAGGCCTATTATGATGACATTTGGGCAGAAGATCCTGCGTGTTACCTCACCGATGCAGAAATTGGTTTGTAGAAACTTGTGACAAGGAAATTCCTTCCATGCCTGGTCAATATCAACTTGGACTTGCTGCACTGGAAGAAAGGGTGGGCAAAGCCCTTAAACATGGACTTAAAGCTGTTATTTTATTTGGTATTCCCAATAAAAAGGACCCCATAGGCAGTGAAGGCTATAGTGACACTGGCATTGTGCAACAAGCTGTGCGGATGCTCAAGGAATGCTTCCCAGAACTTATTGTTATTACAGACGTTTGCTTGTGTGAATATACCTCACACGGGCATTGTGGCTTGCTTGCGCAAAGTGGCGAAGTTCTTAATGATCCCACTTTGGAAGTATTGTGTAAAGTAGCACTTTCACATGTAAAGGCCGGTGCAGATATTGTTGCTCCGTCAGACATGATGGACGGGCGCATCTTGGCCTTGCGTGAAGCTCTTGATGCGGCTGGCTATACCAATACTCCCATTATGTCTTATGCGGTGAAGTATGCCTCTGCATTTTATGGGCCTTTTAGAGATGCCGCCGAATCTGCTCCGCAAAGTGGCGATAGAAAAGCTTATCAAATGGATATTGCTAATGCTCGTGAAGCTCTACGAGAGGCGCAAGCTGATGTGGAAGAAGGTGCTGACTTTTTAATGGTGAAGCCTGCAGGGCCTTATCTTGATATTTTACGTGTGCTTAGGGATAATTTTGATTTGCCCATGGTGGCCTATCAAGTAAGCGGTGAATATTCTCTTATCAAAGCCGCAGGTCAAAATGGCTGGATTGACGAAGATAGAGTTATTTTGGAATCTTTAACAGCCATCAAAAGAGCCGGGGCAGATATTATTATTTCCTATTTTACCGAAGAATTATTAAGCAAAGGTCTGGTGCGTTCATGAGTCATCCCGCAAAACATTCACAACATGCGCCACATGGGCAGCATCCACACGGGCAGGGCGGGCACAATCCCCTTGCCGGTGGCCATCCGCATGCTAACCGTTTTTTAGCCGATGGCACCCCCAAGTGTCGCCTTATTGCGTGGGAAGTAACCCGCTCGTGTAATCTTGCATGTAAGCATTGCCGTGCTGAGGCCATTACTGAACCTTATCCCGGTGAACTTTCTACGGTGGAAGCAAAAGCGCTTATTGACACTTTTCCAGAGGTAGGTGAGCCCATTATCATCTTCACAGGGGGCGATCCTATGATGCGCCCTGACGTGTATGAGCTTATCCGCTATGCCACCGATAAGGGTTTACGCTGTGTTTTTTCCCCTAATGGTACGCTCATTACGCCGGAAACAGCACAAAAAATTCATGATGCTGGCATTCAACGCTGTTCTATCTCTTTAGATGGCCCCGATGCTGCTAGCCACGATGAATTTCGGGGTGTTCCCGGAGCTTTTGATGCGTCATTGCGGGGCATTGAGCTTTTAAAAGCTCACGGTGTGGAATTTCAAATTAATACCACCGTGACTCGTAATAACTTGGCAAGTTTTAAGAAAATCTTTAACCTTTGTGAAGAAATTGGCGCCGCTGCATGGCATATTTTCTTACTGGTACCCATGGGGCGTGCTTCATCCTTGGCAGATCAGGTTATCACTGCCGAGGAGTATGAAGAGGTGTTGCACTGGTTCTACGATTTTCGTAAGCAAACATCTATGCATCTCAAGGCTACCTGTGCGCCGCACTATTATCTGATCATGCGTCAGCGTGCCAAGGAAGAAGGGGTGAGTGTTACTCCGGAAAACTTTGGTATGGACGCCATGACGAGGGGCTGCCTTGGTGGGACAGGATTTTGCTTTATCAGCCATGTGGGGCAGGTGCAGCCTTGCGGTTATTTGGAGCTAAATTGCGGAAATATTAAGGAGAAAAGATTTCCAGAAATCTGGAAAAACTCAAAATATTTTCAGCAGTTCCGTACTCAAGATGCATATAAAGGCAAGTGCGGCGTGTGCGAGTATCATAAAGTCTGCGGTGGCTGTCGTGCTCGCTCCTTTAGTATGGACAATGACCATATGGGCGAGGAGCCGCTATGCACTTATATTCCTAAAAAATTACAAAAATGTGAAAAATAAGGATTGGGCATGGATCATATTGATAAACAATTACTGGATATTATCCAAACGGCTTTTCCCATAAGTCCACGGCCTTACGCGGTTCTTGGGGAAAAGCTTGGTATCACTGAAGCTGAAGCCTTAGCTAAGGTGCGTGCGTTAAAAGAGTCTAAAATTATTCGACGTTTAGGGGCGAATTTTCAATCGGCAAAGTTGGGTTTTCGCTCTACCTTATGCGCAGCTAAGGTGCCTGAAGATAAAATGGATGCTTTTGTGGAGTGCGTCAATAGCTACCCCGGAGTAACACACAATTATTTGCGTAAACATGCTTATAATGTATGGTTTACTTTTATTGGCTCGTCATGGGATGCTGTAGTGGAAAGCCTTGCACAAATGATGGAAAAGACAGGCATTGAAATTATTAATCTTCCAGCCACAAAACTCTTTAAAATTCGAGTAGATTTTAAGATAGATGAAGAAAAGTCCTAAATGTTCAAGTGATTGAGCATGGATATAAATGCAGGGTAAATACTATGGAAAAAAAATCACCCAACAATACCGGTCAGCTTTTGGAAATCTCCCCCTTAGAAGGGGTAGTGCGTGAGCTGTGCACTGAAGAATCTTTAGCCGCTGTGTGGCATAAGCCTGCCCATAATGCCCCCATGCCATGTGTTGAACGCCTATGCGAAATTATACAGCGTTTGCAAGCGGCTTTGTTTCCAGGTTTTTTTGGTACATCGCAAGTACGTCTGGACTCTTTACGCTATCACTTAGCCGCTAATTTAGATAGTATTTATCACCTGCTTTCTGAGCAAATCCGCAGTGGTGCGTGTTTTGCTTGTGCCGGCAATCATACGGCTTGTAGTTTTTGTAGTGAGGGCTCCACAAATGCAGCCATGAAATTTATGCAAAAATTGCCGGAAATACGCCGTATTTTAGCCACCGATGCGCAAGCTGCCTTTGAGGGCGACCCAGCAGCCTCAAGTCCTGGCGAAACGATTTTTTGCTATCCCTCCCTTCTTGCCATGACGCATCATCGCATTGCACATGAACTTTATAAGCTTGATGTGCCTGTTATTCCACGTATTATTTCTGAAATGGCACATTCTCGCACGGGTATTGACATTCATCCCGGAGCAAGCATTGGCGAAGATTTCTTTATTGACCACGGAACCGGTGTTGTTATAGGTGAGACGGCTATCATAGGGCGTCACTGCCGCATTTATCAAGGGGTGACCCTTGGTGCTTTGTCCTTCCCCAAGGATGCCGATGGCACCCTCATTAAAGGTATTGCTCGTCATCCTATTTTAGAAGATGATGTTACTGTCTATGCTGGCGCTACCATTTTAGGGCGTGTCACTATTGGTAAGGGCGCTATCATTGGGGGTAATGTGTGGGTAACGAAGGACGTTAAGGCAGGTGGGCGTGTGGTGCAAGAGCGACCTGTGCCAAGCGTTAATGGGAATCTTACAGGAAATCTTACGGGAGATACCAATGCGTAAAAGATTGCTACCGTATTTTTTTGTTGCTTTGCTGAGTGTGTGTTGCCTTGGCCAAGTAGCATGTTCAAACCATGCGCATGTCAGTGCCCGTGGCGATGTAACCGTTGGCGGTGGTGTCACGAAAACCTTTTAATTACAAATCGGTATTAGCATTTGCCATAAAAAAAACGCAGGCTTTGTTATAAAACCTGCGTTTTTATTTTTTTAATGACACTCAATTTTAGTGTGCGCCGCCAACAATGCCAGAAGCGGCAGCGATAAGCACAACAATTTCGATAGCAGCAATAGTTGCCATAAGTTTTTCGTTGGTACGCAAAAAGTCAAAACAAAGCTGTGCATAACACACAATGGTCACACCGGCCAAGATGGCAATGCCAATGAAGTTAGTAAAGTCTCCATACTGTAAAGATTTTACCCAATCCCATCCCAAAGGGACGCTGTGCATTTTGTTAAACTCTGCAGAGCTTAAGTGCCAAGTGTTAATAAGCTCGTTTAATGGTACGTGTGGCGGAGCAAAAGAAAAGCCAAACACATACATACAAAAGGTAATAATAAGTGTGACAAGTCCAATATTTGAAATAACGCTTAGTAAATTTGCATAGCGTACTTGCGCCGGAGAGGCGGAAACGTCTTTGTTATCCATAATAGGCTCCTTTATTCCTTTGCTGGTTCTTGTGTTTTTGTGTCAGTAGTTTGCTCTACCGTAGCGGCAGGCTTAGCGGACGCTTCTTGTGAGGAAGTATAGCCTTTATAAAGGGCTTGTGCGCCGGCAAATAAGAGCACGCAGATAACAAGAATTCTGATAAATTTAGGATTAGCAAGGGCGAGTAAACGTACACCTACGATGGAGCCTGCCATAAGTCCTACAATGGAAGGCACAGCAATCATGGGCAGTACAGCGCCTTGATTAAGATATACCCATGCGGCAGAAGTGTCAGCAATGGAAAGTAAGAACTTGGATGTGCCAACAGATATTTTTAAAGGAACGCCCATAAGAAGATTGAGCACAGGTACGTTGGCCCAGCCGGCACCAAGACCGAACATACCGGCCATAATACCAATGATAACAAAGAGCAACATGCCTTGCAAAGTGCGGTGCGTTTTCCAAGCGATGGTTTCACCTGTGCTTGGTTCTATAAACATGCCCTGCATACCAAAGGCAACGCTTAGCGCGTCTTGTTTGGTGACAACAGGCACCACAGAGTTTTTTGCCAAGAGCAACAAGATGGCAATACCAACAATGGTTGCACCAAGGCAAAGCTGTGTAATATGCGCAGGTAAGGATAGGCCAATCATGGCACCAATGATGGAGAATGTGGACGCCACAAGTGCTACTGGCAACGCTAGGCGCAGGCTAGCAAAATTGCGTTTTAAGAGGCCAGGGCCTGCGGCAAGAGCGCCTGCCAGAGCCACCATAAGTCCAGCACCACGCACAAAGTCTAAGTGGAATGGGAAAAATCCACTGACTAAGGGCACGAAGAGAACGCCACCGCCGACACCGGCAAGCACGGCAATGATGCCAAGAACAAAGCAGAAAATAAGTAAGGCTAAAGGCCAAACCCACCAAGAAATAGCCACACCTGTGGCTGCATTGGCTGCACCTTGTAGTTCTTGGCTTGCACTTGGGTTTGCGTCTGCTGCCAGTGCCATACTACACAGGCTTAGGAGCAAAATCCCACATAAAAAAACCACTTTACGGATTGACATGAAAAACCCCCTTTAAACATGTAATGTATTTTTCTATATCATTATACTCAGTTGCAACTGAGTTATGCATTGAGAAAAAAAGCACAATGTAGCGCATTTTTCTACGCTACAACGTTTTTACCAAAAGTTTTTGTATCAACGTCTGTTCTATCATACAAAGCGCAACCCCAAAGGATGCAAGATATTTTTGAAATAATCAGGTCTAAGAACAGATGTAATGTGTGTCCGAAAAACACTTTTAACATCACTACATACATATATATCTTATTTATATTCTGTTGGCAAGAAAAGAAATGACTCTTTTTCACAAAAAGCGATGTCTTTCTGGTTAGAAACTCATTTTGGGTAAAACTTTTGTTCACAAAAGTTTCCGTCTTATATAGATATACGAAAATTATTCGTTTAACGGCACAGCAGAGCTGCGCCTACGTATAATTTTCGGCTTCCCTCAGAAAACTCCCCTCTAAAAGAAAAGTAGTTTTTCAGTTTTAAGAATTTGCCTTAAGGCATTGTTGCAAAGCTTGGTTAAGTTCGGGATATTTAAAGGTAAATCCATACTCTAAAAGTTTTTCTGGAGAGGGCTTTTGTCCGGATAAAATAAGTTCTTCGCCCATTTCGCCAAGGGCAAGTTTAATAAAGGCGCTTGGTACGGGGAGAAAGTGTGGTCTATGCATGGTTTTTGCGAGTGTGCGCACAAATTGCTGCATATTGTTGCCTTGTGGTGCACAAAAGTTGAATATACCGTGGGCATTTTTGTCCTGTATAAGCTTATCGATGCCGTGTAGGACATCTTCCATGTGTATCCACGCCATGGGTTGTTTGCCACTGCCACTGACGCCTCCCACAAAGAAGCGAAATGGCGTTGCCATGGAGGCTAAAAAACCACCGAGTTTTGCAGGAGCCGTGGGGGAGGGGGTAAATTGCTTGCCAAGGATGGGCGCAAAACGGGTAGTGCATAAGCGAATATTTAACCCATTGAGCGCGTGCATTTCTTGTTCCCATGCGGCACACACTTGCGCCAAAAAGCCTTGGCCTTGGGGGGAGGCTTCTGTGCATAAGGGGGCGATATCCATATCGTCCCAAAGGCCATAGTATCCGCAGGCAGAGGCTTGGATGATAGCTTGCGGGGAGCTTTCCCCCATATCGTGCAGGGTTTGTATGCTCTTACATAAGGCTCTACATGACAAGGTGCGGCTTTGAAGAATGAGCTGTTTACGCTTTGTTGTCCAGCGCTTGCCTGCAATATTTGCCCCCACGAGATTGATTATTACATCTGCTTGTAATATCAGGGATGTGAGCTTGGTATGGCTTTGTCCATCCCATACTTCGTGCTTGAGCGAAGAGAGCTTTTGAGGTCTTTGCGAGGTCACCATGACCGTGTGCCCTTGGGCTAAAAAATGGTGCCCAAGGTGCGTGCCCACAAAACCTGTGCCCCCTAAGATAAGAATTCGCATAATATTTCCTATTTATTGCTGTCTTGGGCGACAATTTCTGCCTCTCTGGCGGCTTGCAAGGCAAAAGCAGCGAGTACCGGCCCTGCCACAATGCCCACGGGGCCAAGGGCAACCAGACCGCACAGCACTGCAATAAGAACCACCAGAAAAGAGGTTTTCATGCCTCCACGTAAGAAAAAGGGACGTAAGACGTTATCCGCCCCCACAACAATAATAGTACACCATAACATAAGCCCAATGGAAGCCGCTTTATAGCCACCGAACCATAAATATATTCCCGCAGGTAGCCACACAAGGCTTGTGCCTACAAAGGGGATAGGTGCCATGAAGGCTGCTATAAGCCCCCAAAAGGCTGGCGTTGGTAGGTCAACCATGGCAAAGCCAATGCCGCATAAAATTCCTTGTATGCAAGCTACCAGCAAAACACCCCACAATACGGCGCGTATGGATTGACGAGCAGATTTTTCAAAACGATGTAAAACCACATCGGGAATGCCGCTAACGGTTTTGAGGAAGTTAGAAAAATGCGGTGCGTATACTATGCCGGCAATACTTATGGAAAGAAGAATACTAAGACGCACCATAAAGGCCATGGTGCCACTGGCAATGCCGACACTTTTGGCAACGAGTGTTTGTATGGCTTTTGCCAAAAAGGATGTAAGTTCTTGGGTGAGCTGTTTTGTGCCGCTTTCAAGACCGGGAACCATGCGTAACCATGAGTCAACTTCATCAATAATGCCCTGAAACTCTGGGCCATAAATCCAGCCTGAGCGTTGCAGTTCTTCTAGGATGCGTAAAGCGTTAATGGCTTGTGGGGTAATCATTAGCACTACAATAGTAATGGGGAGAATAATCCCCACACACAAACCAATAGTGATACACCCCACAGCTATTTTATTTCCAAAGCGTTGACATAAGTAGACGTAACTTGGGCGCAATAAAATGGCAAAACACATGGCCAAAAAAACTTCCATGGGAAATGGCCATAAAAGAATGCCCCAAGCTACGAGGATGAGTAGGGTATATATTTTGTGCAAAGTATTTTTCCTTTTCTTAATTCTACAATGCCATAGAGATAAAAAGTTTATGTTAAGTGATAATTGTTATGCCAAAAATTTGGCTGAACCCAAAGTCGGCAAAAAATATCTTTTTACAAAGATTTCCAGTGTATAAAATGAATTATTCTAACTCTTGAAAATGTCTAGAAAAAATCCCAAAAATTTCTTGCATGTTATGGTTTTTTGAAATGTTGGCACTTATCTTGCTTTAGGCTAAGTAGTTCATAACTACACAGGCAAAAAAATCCACAAGGGAGGTCATCGTGAAAAACGTAACCAATGCCATAAACTCCATGCTCCACCTATATACAGCGCCGAGCCCCTTATCTTCAGAATATGTGGATTCTACCCCAGAAGCGTACCTTGAGCATATGCCTGTTGGTGAGGAAGAGCAAGCCTTGAGTGTCATCACCCACTGTGTTCAAACCTTTGGAGGCGAAGCCATGCAAGAGCTTGAGCAGCATATTGAGCGTCTTCAAGAGGATTTTTTAGCTCATGTGCATAGCCGTTTGGCAGAGAATAAAATAACTCTGAAAGAAAAGCTCGTCCTCAGTCTTTCTAATGAAAATATGTTACTTTTGCAATGCCAAGAATATGAAGAAGCCCTGTTAAGTGCATTTGGAGAAGATGACGAGTTGCAAAAGCGTTTGCAAGCTTTACGTGCAGCGGCATTTCTTTCTCAAGGTTTACAGTATATTATAGGTGCAAAGCAAGAAAAGCCCGAAGAGCACCTTGGCGACTATAAAGTGTGTATTAAGGGTATGCTTTCACATTTTTATTTACGATAATATTTTAAGGAGGATATATCTTTTTTGACTTTGTGGCAATCTTGTCAAAAAAAATTTTTTATAGTACGTGCACTTGAGCATTGCTCAAAAATATATTGAGTTATGTAAATTTACTTCGAGGATGTTCATATGCATACGCCCATGCGCCGAAAAAATCTTGAAAGAAAAGACCCCACCTTTGTAAATGATGTATTACAACGTGCCAACGAAATATACATTGCCTTCCAAAGCCCCGATGCACCCTATGTGGTGCCTTTAAATTTCGTATATTTTGAGGGAAAAATTTATTTCCATTCAGCCTTACAAGGACGTAAATTGGACTGTTTACAATATAACCCCAAGGTGGGCTTTAGTGCGGCAGTAGATATTGCTATTATCCCAGAAAAAGCTAGTACCATTTTTAACTCTGTCATTGGTACAGGGCATGCCAGCATTGTGGAAGATGTTGCAGAAAAAGGCCGTGCCCTTGATGCTCTTGCTAAACGCTATAATGCGGCCTGTGAAATGCCCGCCACGGATAAAATGATTGAACACACTGCCATTGTGCGTATTGATATTGAGAGTATTTGTGGTAAGGGGAAAAATGCTCCCATTGAACTTGATGATTAACAATTTGTGCTAGTGCTGTAGTCATGTACATGATTGCATACAGAAAATGAAAATCCCCCTAAAAGTACAGACTTCTAAGGGGATTTTTTTTATTTTTTAAGAGCTTTTGCAACGGTTTCGCCAAACTTGCCAAGTTCTTTGATAACCGTAATACCGGCATCTTCCATGGCTTTGATTTTATCTTCACCTCGCCCTTTAGAGCCGGAAATAATAGCCCCAGCATGTCCCATACGCTTTCCGGCAGGAGCAGTAAGCCCTGCGATAAAGCCAAATACGGGCTTAGGGTATTGACTTTCTTTTATGTAGGCGGCAGCTTTTTCTTCATTGTCACCACCGATTTCTCCAAGGATACATACGGCTTCAGTTTCTGGGTCATCACGGAAAAGTTTTAATAATTCTACAAATTTTAAGCCCGGTATGGGGTCGCCGCCCATACCAATAACGGTGCTTTGCCCAAGACCGTTATTACTTAACTGGTATACAGCCTCATAGGTCAAAGTGCCGGAACGGCTGATAAGGCCAATATTCCCCTCTTTATGAATATAGCCGGGTTGAATGCCTATTTTGCATTTACCGGGGCTGATGAGACCTGGGCAGTTAGGGCCAATGAGCTTTACACCTTTAGCATTAAGGTAAGCTTTGCAGCGTACCATATCCAGCACGGGCACATGTTCAGTGATGATGACTACAAGTTCAATACCGGCGTCGGCAGCTTCGCATGCTCCATCGGCACAACCCGCTGCCGGAACAAAGATAACGGAAGCGTTGGCACCCGTGGCTTTGACGGCTTCTTGCACGGTGTTGAATATGGGCACGCCTAAAACCTCTTGTCCCCCCTTGCCTGGGGTGACCCCTGCCACAATATTAGTGCCGTAGTCGAGCATTTGTTGCCCGTGAAATTGCCCCTCACGACCGGTGAGGCCTTGCACCACAACTCGGGTGTTTTTATCAATTAAAATACTCATGTATGCTCCTATAGAAAAAAGACTCTTCTGGGGGAAAACTTTTGTGAACAAAAGTTTTTCCCCCAGACCCCCTTTCCAAAAAACTTTCAATGCGGCAGTACTCAATTGTTTTGAAATAAATATTGCCGCAATGAAAAAATCATAAAATAAAAATTTATGCTTGCCAGCATTAGGCGTGTTTTGAGGGGGCCTGTTCTGTGTAGGGCGGGAGCTTTTTGGCGCTAGCAAAAGCATCCCCAGAAAAAATTCAGCATTACGCCGTCAGTGCTGCAATTTTTGCGGCGGCATCGGCCATATTGTCTGCGGTAACAATATTTACGCCGCTTTCGCTTAATATTTTACGGGCGGCCTCTACATTAGTTCCTTCCATGCGTACTACGAGGGGCAGTTGTAACTTTGTTTCTTTTACAGCTTGTACAACGCCTTCAGCCACAATGTCGCAGCGCAATATACCACCAAAAATATTGATGAGGATACCACGCACATTGGGGTCAGAGAGCATAACTTCAAAGCCCTTCTTGACCATCTCTACATTGGCTCCGCCACCGGCATCGAGGAAGTTTGCCGGCTCAGCTCCGGCTTGTTTGATAGCGTCCATGGTGGCCATGGCAAGGCCGGCGCCGTTGACCATGGTGCCCACATAGCCGTTTAGGCGTACATAGTTCACGCCAAGCTGTGCGGCTTTGAGCTCTAGGGGGTCAGCTTCGTCGGGGTCTTCAAGAGCCTGAATGTCGGGGTGGCGTTTGAGGGCGCTTCCGTCAAAGTTCATTTTGCCGTCAAGGGCAAGGATGTTCCCTTCTTTATCTACGGCAAGGGGATTAATTTCTACTTGAGTGGCATCTTTTTCCACGCACAGGCGAACAAGGTTGGTAATGAGCGCAATGCCTTTGGCGACTTGTGTAGGCGTTAGCCCACAGCCAAAGAGGAGTTGACGCGCTTGAAAAGGCCAAAGAGTATGGGCGCCGTCAAGACGGGTGACAAAAATCCTCTCTGGGTGTTTTTCTGCTACTTCTTCAATATCCATACCGCCGTCAGGGGAGGCCATGACGG